>JBFHRT010000113.1:0-6773 GCA_041591575.1 Spongiibacteraceae bacterium | reverse complement strand
CGGCGTTGCTGGCGGCCGCGGCGCCGGCCTGGGAGGCGGCGCGCAGTGCCCCAGTGAGTGTGCAGCAGCGGGTGGTGGTGGAACAGCGCCAGCGCGCCCGGGTGGGCTGGCGCAGCCTGGCTGGCGTGATGCTGCTCGCCGCGGGGCTGGCCTGGCTGGAGCTGGAGGGGCTGGTCAACGGCTTTGTTGCGTTGACCTTGATGGTGTTGGGCTACTGCCTGATGTCGGTGGGCTTGATGAGCCTGGGGCTGGCGGTGCTGAGCCGGCTGGCGGCGCCGCTACTGGGCGCCCGCGGGCGCCTGGTGGTGGGCGGCATCGGCGCCAATCTCAGTCGCACCGCACCGGCGGTGACCGCGCTGTGCGTGGCGGTGGCGGCGACCATTGGCGTTGGCGTGATGATAGCGAGTTTTCGCCACAGCGTGGAGTTGTGGCTGCAGCAGTCGGTGGCCGGTGATGTGTATATCAGCGTGCCCGGCCGCGCCAGCGCCCGCGCCGGGCCGGCCTTGCCCGAGTCGCTGCTGAACGAGCTGCGACAGTTGCCGGGGGTGGCCGAGGCCGGGCGCAGCCGCATGCTGCGGGTGCAGACCGAGTTCGGCTCGCTGCGCCTGCTGGCGGTGGAAGCGGCGACCCATGAGGCCCAAACGCCGCGGCTGCCGCTGCTGCAGGCACTGCCGGGAGCGGCGCGAGACTTCGGGCGCGGCGCCGGCCTGCTGATCTCCGAGCCGCTGGCCTACCACCAGGGGCTGGCGCCCGGCGACCCCCTGCGCTTGCTGACCGACAGCGGTCCGCTGACGCTGCCGGTGTTGGGGGTGTTTGCCGATTACACCTCCAGCCAGGGGCTGATCGCCCTGCACTGGCATCTGTTCCAACAGCTGTGGGCCGATACCGGCGCCTCCGGCCTGATGCTGCTGCGCACCCCCGACACCGCGCAGCAGGCGCTGCTGGCGGCGGTGCACGCGGTGGCGGCTGAATACCCAGGGCAGTGGCAGGTTCGCTCGTCGGCGGAAATTCGCGCCGAGTCGCTGGCCATGTTCGACCGCACCTTTGTGGTCACCCGGGTGCTGCGGCTGTTGGTGGTATTGGTGGCCTTTGTCGGTGTGCTCAGCGCACTGCTGTCGCTACAGCTGGAGCGGCGCCGGGAGCTGGCCACGCTGCGCGCGCTGGGCATGACCCCGGGCGAGGTGGCGGCACTGGTGCTGGCGCAGACCGCGCTGCTGGGGCTGATTGCTGGCGTGCTGGCGCTGCCGCTGGGGCTGGGCATGTCGCAGTTGCTGGTGGAGGTCATCAACCGCCGCGCCTTCGGCTGGAGTCTGCAGCTGCTGTGGCCGCCTTCAGTGTTGCCGGAAGCGCTGGCACTGGCGCTGCTGGCGGCGCTGCTGGCCGGGCTCTACCCCGCGTGGCGCGCCGCGGCGGTGGCGCCGGCGCGTTCGCTGCGGGAGGAGTAAGCATGCGCGCCGGGCTTTGTTGCTTCGTGTTGCTCAGCCTGCTCGGGGCCTGCGGCGGCGACCAGCCGGCCGCGCCACGGCTGAGCCTCAGCGGCCTGCTGGCCGGCGATGGTGATGACGGTTTTGCCCGCGCCGAGGTGCCGCGCGAATTCCACTTTCCCGACGATCACGGTGCCCACCGCGACTACCGCAACGAGTGGTGGTATGTGACCGGCAATGTCCGCGACGAGGACGGCGCCGCCTACGGCTACCAGCTGACCTTTTTCCGCCGCGCGCTGCCGCCGGTGGCCATCGACTCGCCCTGGGCGGCGCCGGAACTGTGGATGGCCCATGCCGCCGTCTCCGATCTGGGCGCGGGCCGCCACCTGCGCGCCGAGCGTTTCTCCCGCGCCGGCCCGGGCCTGGCCGGCGCCGCGCTGTCGCCGCTGCGGGTCTGGCTGCACGACTGGCAGCTGCGCGGCCGCGGCAACGATTTTCCCTGGCAGCTCAGCGTGGCAACGGAGCACTTCGCCCTTGAGCTGGAGCTGGAGCCACTGAAACCACTGGTGCTGCAGGGCGAAGCCGGCCTCAGTCGCAAGAGCGCAGCGCCCGGCAACGCCAGTTACTACTACTCGCTGACGCGACTGCAGACTCAAGGGCGCCTGAAACTGGCGGGGCAGTGGCGGCCAGTCAGCGGTCTGTCCTGGCTGGACCGTGAATGGGGCAGTTCCAGCCTCGGTGCAGACCAAGTGGGCTGGGACTGGTTCGCGCTGCAGCTCAACAGCGGAGAAGAGTTGATGTACTACCAGCTGCGCGACCGTGCCGGTCGCCCCCACCCGTTTAGTCGCGGCAGCTGGGTGGATGCCGGGGGAACGGTGACGCCGCTACTGCCAGCGCAGATTCAGCTGACGCCGCTGCGTTGGTGGCGCGCGCCTGACGGCCGACGTTACCCGGTGCAGTGGCGCCTGCAATTCCCTTCCGGCGAGCGCGGACCGTGGACGGTGAGCGCGCTGCTGGACACGCAGTATATGGACCTGTCAGTGCGCTACTGGGAGGGGGCGGTGGAGGTGCGCGCTGCCGACGGCACGGCGCTGGGGCGAGGCTATTTGGAGATGACCGGCTACGACTGACGGCCGTGCCGCGATGCGCTACGCTGGGCTCACCCAATGATTGGAGTTCCGGTATGTACCTGGTGACCTTTGAAACCTGGCCAGACCCACAACACCAACAAGCCTATCTCGAACACGCGCAGGCCATGCGCGCCGAAGTAGAGAAGATCCAGGGCTTTATCGGTGTTGAGCGATTTCAAAGTCTCTACGAGGACGGCAAGTTGCTGTCGATGTCGCTGTGGCAGAGCCAGGAAGCGATTGCGCAGTGGCGGGCCCAGGCCGAACACCGCATCGCCCAGGCGATGGGGCGCAACAATTATTTCAAGGCCTACCGCATTCGCGTGGCCAAGGTGGAGCGCGAATACGCACACCCCGCGTAGTAAGGCTAGGTTGACCCTCTGCGCAGGGCGGCGCAACATGACGTTGAATAAGCAACGGACAGCGGCGATGGCGAAAAGCAAAAAGATCAAGAACGAACCCGAGCTGGTGCGCGAGGCCTTGCGGGTGGGCGCGCGCTACGCCGCCAAGCGTGGCGCCGGGGAGATCGAGGCCACCGACTCCGCCAAGCTCAAGGTCGAGTACATCTACCGCCTGTTGGTGCACGACAAGTTGGTACAGCCGCTGGCCAAGGGCGAGGAGAGCGAGCCCAATATGCGCCACAAACTGGCGCTGTGGATGTCGCGACAGCTGCCCGCAGATCACCCGCTATTGAAGTAGCCGCTGCCGGAGTGCATTGCCGTGGATGTGTCGGTTGATATTGACTATCCGTTTCCCGCGACGCAGGTGTGGGCGGTGTTGGGCGATTTCGGCAATATGGGCTGGTTGTCGGCGCTGTTTCACCGTATCGAAACCGAGGGCAGCGGCATCGGCATGCGTCGCTACATGTATCGCAAGGGTGATCGCTATCCGGTTATCCACCGCCTGGATGTGCACGACGAGCGCGCCATGCACTACTTGTGCACGGCAGAGCAGCCACGCTTTTTCCCAGTGACGGAACTCACCATGGCGGTGACCGTTAGGGCCGTGGATGCAACCAGCTGCCGCGTCATCGTTGACTGGACCTGCCAGCCGCCGCCGGATCATGACCCACAAGAGTTGCACGCGCTGATGGAGGCATGGACCAGTGGTATCGCGCATGAGCTCATTGGCTTTCTGGAGCGTGGCGGTGATCGTCTGCCGCCCGGTGAATCGTGAAGGCGGTGGCAGGAGGGTTGAGTCGGGGCATGCTACATCGCCTGCAGTAGTGAATTTTCTTTTGCCGTTGGGCGGCGGCGGGCGATGCCTAGCGATTGCGTCACCGGCTATTGCCCCCTGCTATTTCTTCTGCCCGCTTTGACGAGGCTATCGCATGCAGGTTTCTGTCGATATCGAGTTTCCCTTTGCCGCCGCTGACGTGTGGGCGGTGCTACGCGACTTCGGCAATATGGGGTGGCTGTCCAGTCTGTACTGGAAGGTGGAAACTGAGGGTAGCGGCATCGGCATGATCCGCCGTCTCTATCGTCCCGGCGATGAAACGCCGGTGATTCATCGCCTCGATAGGCTGGATGATAAGGCCATGCGGCTGGAGTGTACGGTGATGCAGCCGCGCTTTTTTCCTGTGGCTGACCTCAGTATGTCTATCGGTCTGCAGCCGCGGCAGCAGGGCGGCTGTGTCGCCACGCTGGACTGGCACTTTTCGCCGCCAGACGATACCAGCGGTGCGGAGCTGTGTGCAGTGATGGAAAGCTGGAGCCGCGCGGCCGCCGGCCAGCTGCTCCTTTACTTGGAAAAGCCGCGTGCTGAACGATAGTCGTCGCTATCGCCGGCGCGAGAGGGCCGAGTGCCGATATGCGTATACCCTGTACCACCGAGTTTGCCTTCCCCGCCCCGCGGGTGTGGGCGGTGTTGCGCGACTTCGGCTACAGCCACTACCTGTCCAGCATCTTCTGGAAAGTGGAGGCCGAGGGCAGCGGTATCGGCATGACGCGCCGTCTCTATCGCCATGGCGACAACACGCCCAGTATTCACCGGCTGGAAGTGCTCGACGATGAAGCCATGCATCTGGTCTACACGGTGTTGCAGTCGCGGTTGATACCGAGTACTTCGATGACGGTCGATATGCGCATTGTCGCCGTAGATGCCAAACGCAGCCGCGGCCTGTTGAGCTGGGAGTTGTCGCCGCCGGAGGATGTCGACGAGGAACAGTTGTTCGGCCTCGTCACCGGGCTGACCGAAGCCGCTGGCCAGCAGATGAACCGCTTTCTGGAGCGCGGCGGCGATAGGCCGTCGCCAGCGAGCAGCGAGGATTGAATGGAGGTTTGCGTTACCACCGAGTTTCCCTTTCCCGCCCGCCGTGTATGGGCGGTGCTGCGCGATTTTGGCAATCAGGACTACCTTTCCAGCCTGTTCTACAAGGTGGAAACCCAAGGTCGAGGCATCGGCATGACGCGGTCACTCTATCGCCGCGGCGACGACACGCCCAGTATCCACCGCTTGGACGTGTTGGACGATGAGCGCATGCATTTGGCCTACACGGTATTGCAGGTGCGGGTTGTACCTACTGACCAAATGCGGGCCGACCTGCGACTGCAGGCCGAAGGTCGCGAGCATTGCTCGGGTGTGCTCACCTGGACGCTATCGCCGCCGGCGGACTTCGACGAAGGAGAATTGCACGCAATTTTGTTAACCTTCACCGAGGCGCTCGCGCAACAACTAAACCGCTATCTAGCTAGCGGCGGTGACCGCCGCTAGCGGGCCGCCGCGTGCGTTCAATTGCTTTGCAGCCACTGCTCTAGCTCGTCGGCGCCGCCGATCAACTCGCCCTCTACAAACACTTGCGGTGTGCTGCCGCGACCGCTGACTGCCGCCAGGGTGCTGAGGCTGACGCCGTGCTCTCCCAGCCGCACTTCCTCGTAGCGCAGGCCGGCTTCACTCAACCGCAGTTTGGCGCGGATGCAGTGGCTGCAGCCGGGCTTGGTGAACAACGTGATGCGCTGCGGTGGCTGCGCCTCGGGGTTGAGGTGGCGCAGCATGGTGTCGGCGTCGCTGACCTCGAAAGGGTCGCCGGGGCGATCCGGTTCGACAAACATCTTTTCGATCACACCGTCGCGCACCAGCATGGAGTAGCGCCAGGAGCGCTCGCCAAAACCCAGCTCGCGCTTGCCCACCAGCATGCCCATGCCGCGGCTGAAATCACCGTTACCGTCGGCCAGAAACTGGATGTTGTCGGCGTGCTGGTCGGCGGCCCAGGCCTGCATCACGAAGCCGTCGTTGACCGACAGGCAGGCGACGGTATCCACCCCCTGCTGCCGGAACAGCGGTGCCAGCTCGTTGTAACGCGGCAGGTGGCTGGATGAACAGGTGGGGGTGAAGGCGCCGGGCAGGGCGAACAGTACCACCGTCTTGCCGGCGAAAACGTCGCGGCTGCTCAGTTCCTGCCAGTCGTTACCGCTGCGGTTGCGAAAGGTGACGTCGGGGACCGGCCGGCCCTCGCGCGCACTGCCGTTAGTGTCGATGTTAAGCATGTTGCCTCCTATGGCGATGGCTGTGGGTTGCTATCAGGAACCATGCTACGGCGGCGGTGTTTATGCATAAAATGAATTGTCACTAATGGATTAATAGTTAATTGCTATGGCTTGCCAGGTCTTGCCAGCGCTCAGCAGAGCTGCTGTGATAGGGCGCTCCCGCGACCGCGGGAGTGACCGCAATTCCGACAAGAGCAATAAGGAATACCGATATGACAACGTCCCTGTGGTGCCTGTTTGTGGTGGCAATGATCCCCTACATTCTCGCCTTTACCGGCGGCTACTTTCGCCACCAACAATTCGGCCTGATCGACAACAAACATCCGCGCCAGCAGATTGCCCAGCTGGAGGGTGTTGGTGCCCGCGCCTACGCCGCTCAGCAAAACGCCTGGGAAGCGTTGCTGGTTTTTGCCGCCGCGCTGTTCGTGGCCAATGCCGCCGGGGTGCCGGCAGAGAAGACCGCCACGTTGTCGGTGGTGTTTGTGATCGCACGGATACTGCACGCGGTGCTTTACCTCGCCAACCTGGACGCACTGCGATCGCTGGCGTTTCTGCTGGGCTGGGGCAGCGCCATCTGCCTGTTTGTGATGGGCGCCTGATTCAGTTGCGGTTAAGCGGCGCCGTGCTAGATTGACGCCATCGCGAAGCCGAGTGTCGATTTTGTTGCGCAGTTGATGCCTATGCAAAAAAATCACAGCAATGTGGCTTCACACGCAGACAAGGGCTGCGCATACTCT
>JBFHRT010000112.1:0-6792 GCA_041591575.1 Spongiibacteraceae bacterium | reverse complement strand
AGGGTGTCGCTGACCAGCTGTGAGGCCACCGACACGCTGCGCGAGGCGTCGGGCACGTAGATCACGCCGTCGTTTTTGTACTTGGGCTCGATCTTGACCGCGGTGTGGGCCTTGGAGGTAGTGGCTCCGCCGATCATCAGCGGTACCTGGAAGTCCAGGCGCTGCATCTCGGCGGCGACGTGGACCATCTCATCCAGCGACGGGGTGATCAGGCCGCTGAGACCGATGATGTCGACGTTTTCTTCCTTGGCGACGCTGAGGATTTTGTCGCAGGGCACCATTACGCCGAGGTCGATGACCTCGAAGTTGTTGCACTGCAGCACCACACCGACAATGTTCTTGCCGATGTCGTGCACGTCACCCTTTACCGTGGCCATCAGGATCTTGCCGTTGGTCTGCGCGCCCTCGCTTTTTTCCGCTTCGATATAGGGCTGCAGGTAGGCCACCGCCTGCTTCATCACCCGGGCGGACTTGACCACCTGGGGCAGGAACATCTTGCCGGCACCGAACAGGTCGCCGACCACGTTCATGCCGTCCATTAGTGGGCCCTCGATGACATCGATGGGCTTGGCCGCTTCCAGTCGCGCGGCTTCAGCATCTTCCAAGATGTAGGTGGCAATGCCCTTAACTAGGGCGTGCTCGATGCGCTTGCCCACCGGCTGCTCGCGCCAGCTGAGATCTTCCTGGCGCGCGGCGCCGCTGCCGTCGCCCCGGTATTTCTCGGCGATGTCGAGCAGGCGCTCGGTGGCGTCGTCGCGGCGGTTGAGGATGACGTCTTCAACGTGCTCGCGCAGCTCTTCCGGCAGTTCGTCATACACCGCCAGCTGACCGGCGTTGACGATGCCCATGTCCATGCCTTCCTTGATGGCGTGGTAGAGGAACACTGAGTGGATGGCCTCGCGCACCGGGTTGTTGCCGCGGAAGGAGAAGGACACGTTGGATACGCCGCCCGACACCAGCGCGTGGGGCAGTTCGGTCTTGATGTAGCGCACGGCATTGATGAAGTCGACGGCGTAGTTGTTGTGCTCGTCGATGCCGGTGGCCACCGCAAAGATGTTGGGGTCGAAGATGATGTCCTGGGGCGGGAAACCCAAGCCCACCAGAATGTCGTAGGAGCGCTTGCAGATTTCCGCCTTGCGCTCGAAGGTGTCGGCCTGGCCATCTTCGTCGAAGGCCATCACCACCACCGCGGCGCCGTAGCGCAGGCAGGCCTTGGCCTTGTCGATAAAGTCGGTTTCACCCTCCTTGAGGGAGATGGAGTTGACCACCGGCTTGCCCTGGATGCATTTGAGGCCGGCCTCGATCACGTCCCACTTGGAGGAGTCCACCATGATCGGCACTTTGGAGATCTCGGGCTCCGAGGCGACCAGGTTGAGGAAGGTCACGATCGCCGCTTTGGCGTCGAGCATGCCCTCATCCATGTTGATGTCGATGATCTGGGCGCCGTCTTCCACCTGGTCGCGGGCCACCGCCAGCGCGGTGTCGTAGTCGCCTTCCAGTATCAGGCGCTTGAACTTGGCCGAGCCGGTGACGTTGCAGCGCTCGCCGACATTGACGAACAGCGAGTCCGGGGTGATGTGGAAAGGCTCCAGGCCACTGAGGCGGCAGGCCACCGGCAGTTCCGGCAGGGGGCGCGGGGCAACATCGGCCACTGCACGACCAATGGCTTCGATATGGGCCGGGGTGGTGCCACAGCAGCCGCCCACCAGATTGAGGTAGCCGCGCTGGGCGAATTCGCGCAGTTCGCCGTGCATGTCTTCCGGGGTTTCGTCGTACTCACCGAACTCGTTGGGCAGGCCGGCGTTGAAGTGGCCGCTGAAGTAGCAGTCGGCAGCGTCGGCCAGTTCCTCCACAAAGGGACGGATTTCGGAGAAGCGGCGGCCACAGTTGGTGCCGACGATCAGCGGCTTGGCGTGGGCGATGGAGTTCCAGAACGCCGTCGGCGTCTGCCCGGACAGGGTGCGGCCACTGACGTCGGGGAAGGTCACCGAAATCATGATGGGCAGCTCAACGCCGCTGTCTTCAAAATACTTGAGCACCGCGTAGATGGCGGCCTTGGCATTGAGGCTGTCGAAAATGGTTTCGATCATCAGCAGGTCGACACCGCCCTCGGTCAGGGCTTTGGCAGCGACGTAGTAATCCGCCACCAGTTCATCGAAGCTGATGTTGCGCGCGCCGGGGTTGTTTACATCCGGTGAGATCGAGGCGGTCTTGGGGGTGGGGCCGATGACGCCGGCGACAAAGCGGGGCTTGTCCGGGGTTTGGGCGGTCTGGGCGTCGGCCACTTCGCGGGCGACCTGGGCGCCGGCGCGGTTAAGCTCCTCGGCCAGCTCCTGCATGCCATAGTCGCCCTGGGAGACCGCGGTGGAATTGAAGGTATTGGTTTCGATGACATCGGCGCCGGCGTCCAGGTAGGCCTGGTGAATCTCCTTGATCACGTCCGGGCGGGTGATGGACAGCAGGTCGTTATTGCCCTTGATGTCGCGGTCGTAGTTGGCAAAGCGCTCGCCGCGGTAGTCGGCTTCCTCCAGTTTATAGCTCTGGATCAAGCTTCCCATGGCGCCGTCGATCACAAGGATGCGTTCGCTTAGCGCCTTTTTTAGGGCAGAGATTCGTGCGGCTTGATCGTTCATGAAGGTCCTGTTAATTACAGCGGCTGACTACAGCGGGGAACGCTGCCGGCCTCGTTGCCCGCAGCGCTTCATGGTAAACTGGCAATTCTAGCAAATTGTGGGCGCCGACTAAATTGCCCAGTGGCAACACGCGGTGAAAGACCCGAAATTGAGGTGTGACATGGCTCAGCAGCTTACTCCAGACGTGCAACTGACCATCACAGAATCCGGCCAGGAATACCTGGCTGGCCTGCTGGAAAAGCAGGGAGACGATGTGATCGGTGTGCGCGTGTTTATCAACCAGCCGGGAACGCCCAAGGCGGAGACCTGCATCGCCTACTGTCGCGAGGGTGACGCCACCGAGGGTGATATCCAGGTTCAGTACGAGGGCTTTGTGGCCTATTTCGAGGGCCGCAGCGTGCCTTTCCTGGCCGATGCCCTGGTGGACTACGCCGCCGACCGCATGGGTGGGCAGCTCACCATCAAGGCGCCCAACGCGCGGATGCCCAAGATTGGCGCCGACAGCACCCTGGAAGACCGCATCAACTACGTGCTCTACAACGAGATCAACCCCTCGCTGGCTTCCCATGGCGGCGAAGTGTCGCTGGTAGAGATCACCGACGACGATTACGCCATCCTCAAATTTGGCGGCGGCTGCCAGGGCTGCGGCATGGTTGACGTCACTTTGAAGGAAGGCGTGGAGAAGACCCTGGTTGAGCAGGTGCCGGGTCTTCAGGGCGTGCGCGATGTGACCGATCACAGCAATCGCGAGAATGCTTACTTCAAGTGACGCAATACGCTCGACGGGAGACGGAAGACGCTAAAAGGGCCGCAATTGCGGCCCTTTTTTTGTAGGTGCGGCTTTAGCCGCACGCGGAGTGTGGTAGTAACCTGTCGCAGGTTGTGCGACTGAAGTCGCACCTACGTCGCACCTGCATCGGTCGGTTTGGCTTTTAAGCGTCTCCCGTCTCCCGTCCAGCGTGTAGCCTCCCTGCAAACGGCGGCGTCACAATGCCGCGCTCGGTAATAATCCCTGTCACCAGCTCGTGAGGTGTTACATCGAAGGCGGGGTTTCTCACCTTAATGCTCTCTGCGGCGGCCTGGGCCCCGGCAAAACCCTTCACCTCGTGCGGCTCGCGCTCTTCAATGGGAATCTCGGCACCAGTGGCGGTGTTGAGATCGATGGTGGAGTAGGGGCAGGCCACGTAGAAGGGGATGCCGAAGTGCTTGGCCAGAATGGCGAGGCCGTGGGTGCCGATTTTATTGGCGACATCGCCATTGGCGGCGACGCGGTCAGTGCCCACGATCACCATCTGGATATGGCCGCCGGCCATGATGTGGGCTGCCATGCTGTCGGTGATCAACTGTACATCCAGGCCTGCGCGCTGCAGCTCCCAAGCGGTGAGGCGGGCGCCCTGCAGCAGTGGCCGGGTTTCGCCCGAGTAGACCTGGAATTTTACGCCGCGCTGGTGGGCCAGGTAGAGCGGCGCGGTGGCGGTGCCGATGCCGGCCGTCGCCAGGGCGCCGGCGTTGCAGTGGGTGAGTACGCCCATGCCGGGCTGAATGAGCTCCACGCCGGCGACGCCGATCTGGTGGCACAGCTCGCGGTCTTCCCGGTCGATGGCCTCGGCTTCACTCACCAGGCGCTGATAGATTGCCTCAGTGCTGTCGCTGCCGGCTGCCGCCAGCATGCGCTGCAGTGCCCAGTGCAGATTGATAGCGGTGGGGCGTGAGCTGTCCAGGTAGTCAGCTTTTTCGCGTAGCGCGCTCAGGAAACGCTCAACCGGCTCGCTCCGGAAAGGCTGCATGGCGACGCACAGGCCGTAGGCCGCAGCAACACCGATGGCCGGGGCGCCGCGCACTTTGAGCTGGCGGATGGATTCCCAGACCTGCTCGACGCTCTGCTGCTCCTCAAGTACCACTTCGTGGGGCAGTTGGGTTTGGTCCAGCAGGGTCAGGCGCTCGTTCTGCCACTGAATTACTGGAGGCAGGTGGCTGTCGGTGAAGCTGTGTTCGCTCATGGTTTGCTCGCTCGGTGTGCGCGGGACTTAACGAAAAACGCCCCGCAGAAGCAGGGCGTCGTTGCTGTGGCGATGGGGCTTAGCCCAGTCGCTTGGGCAGCACGTCCTTCAGTTTGGCGTGCATGTCCAGAATGGCCTGTTCGGTAACGTCCCAGCCGATGCAGCCATCGGTGACCGATACGCCATATTCCAGCTGAGCGAGGTCGGCCGGAATTTTCTGATTGCCAGGCTTGAGGTTGCTCTCCACCATCAGGCCGACGATGGAGCGGTTGCCCTCGAGCACCTGGTTGGTGACGTTTTCCATCACCAGCGGCTGCAGCTCCGGCTGCTTGTTGGAGTTGGCGTGGCTGCAGTCCACCATGATGTTGGCGGGCAGGCCGGCCTTGTCCAGCGCGGCTTCGGCCAGCTTGATGTGCACCGAGTCGTAGTTGGGGCCATTGCTGCCGCCGCGCAGCACCATGTGCGCGTAGGGGTTGCCGCGGGTATGGATGACCGCGACCTGGCCTTCGCTGTTGATGCCCAGAAAACGGTGGGGTTTGGCCGCTGATTGCATGGCATTGATGGCCACTTCCAGGCCGCCGTCAGTACCGTTCTTGAATCCAACCGCAGAGGAAAGGCCGCTGGCCATTTCGCGGTGGGTCTGGGATTCGGTGGTGCGGGCACCAATGGCTGACCAGGCAATGCAGTCCTGCAGGTACTGGGGCGAAATCGGGTCCAGTGCCTCGGTGGAGGTGGGCAGGCCCAGCTCGCTGATGTCCAGCAGCAGCTTGCGACCGATGTGCAGGCCATCCTGAATCTTGAAGGTATCGTTCAGATACGGGTCGTTGATGAGGCCTTTCCAGCCGACCGTGGTGCGCGGTTTTTCAAAGTACACGCGCATAACGATATACAGGGTGTCGTTGACCTGCTCGGCCAGGGTCTTGAGGCGGCGGGCGTAATCCAGGGCCGCGTCCACATCGTGGATGGAGCAGGGACCGACCACGACAAACATGCGGTGGTCTTTGCGATCCAGAATATTGCGAATAACCTCGCGGCTCTCGGAAACCGTCTGTTTAACGGCCTCACTCATGGGCAATTCGGCTTTTAACCGTTCCGGTGTCACGAGTACTTCCTGTGCTTCTACATTCAGGTTTTCAACAGCTGTGTCTTGCATTATCAATTCCCGGTGGCGGACCTGCCCGTAAGGCGCTCAGTGCCTGATGGGGCGGTGCTTGAGATTTTGCTTGCAAAGCAGAACATCTTACCGCAATTGGCATACAATTGGGTATCCAGATCCTTGATTTTATGGTGTTTGTGGGAGTTCTGCCTTGAAGTATCCAGCTGTAACCATCGCGTTATTCACGGCCCTGGCCGCGGGGCCGGCCGCCTTCGCCAATACCTCCCAGGAAGCGGGGAAGCCCGGCGATACCGTCAAGCTGAGTCCAAAGGTACAGGTCGTCGATCGCGACTGGGATTTCTTTCAGGGGCTGCCCTGCACGCGCCTGAGCGGCGTTGAGCCGCAAAGTGAGCGCGAGCAGGCATTGCTGGAGCGCCGTCGCCAGCAGTGCTTGCAGCAGTATCGCAGCTTCGCGCCACGCTCGGTTACCCGCTGAGATGGCGCAAAAATATCGGCCACTGCGCCAGTTTAAACCGCAGCAGGGTAAAGCCGGGAAAGACAAAGCCGCGAAGGGCTATCGCGCCGAGCTGCAGATTCACGACCTCAGCGACGACGGGCGCGGCGTAGCCCGCCGCGGCGACAAGGTGGTGTTTGTCAGCGGTGCGCTGCCCGGGGAGACCGTGCTGGCCGAGGTGGACCGCTGTCACCGCCGCTATGACGAGGGCCGAGCGCAGGAGCTGCGCGTTGCCGCGGCAGAGCGCGTTGAGCCTCCCTGCCAGTACTTTGGACGCTGTGGCGGCTGCCAGCTGCAGCACCTCGACTACGGTGCGCAGCTTGACTTCAAGCAGCAGCGTTTGGGCGCGCTGCTGCAGCGCCTCGGTTGCGCTGTGTCGTTAGCAGCGCCGCTGCGGGGCGAGCCCTGGCACTACCGACATCGCGGGCGTTTTGCCTTTGTGTTGCGTGGCGAGCAGCTGCTGGTGGGTTTTCGCCAGGCGGCTAGCCACAAGATTGTGCCCATAAAGGCCTGCCCGCTGCTGGAAGATCCCATCAACGAGGCGCTGGT
>JBFHRT010000111.1:0-6806 GCA_041591575.1 Spongiibacteraceae bacterium | reverse complement strand
TGAAGTCGATGGTTTCCACCGCGCGCAGCGCAATCACGTACTCGTAGCGGCGGGCATCGCCGACCACACCCACCGATTTTACCGGCAGGAACACGGCAAAGGCCTGGCTGGTCTTGTGGTACCAGTCGGCGGCGTGCAGCTCCTCGATAAAAATCGCGTCAGCCTCGCGCAGGATGTCGGCGTATTCTTTTTTGACCTCGCCAAGAATGCGCACACCCAGACCCGGGCCCGGGAAGGGATGGCGGTAGACCATGTCGTAGGGCAGGCCCAGCTCCAGGCCGATCTTGCGTACCTCGTCCTTGAACAGCTCGCGCAGCGGCTCCACCAGCTCCATGGCCATGTCTTCGGGCAGGCCGCCGACATTGTGGTGCGACTTGATCACGTGAGCCTTGCCAGTCTTGGCCGCGGCGGACTCGATCACATCCGGGTAGATCGTGCCCTGGGCGAGGAAGTGCACATCCTGCAGCTTGGCCGCCTCGGCATCAAAGATATCAATAAAGGTGTTGCCGATGATCTTGCGCTTCTGTTCCGGGTCGCTGACTCCCACCAGTTTGCCGAGGAAGTCCTCCTCCGCATCGGCGCGGATCACTTTGACGCCCATATTCTTGGCAAACATGTCCATCACCTGGTCGCCCTCCTGCTTGCGCAGCAGGCCGTTGTCGACAAACACACAGGTGAGCTGATCGCCGATGGCGCGGTGCAGCAGCGCCGCCACCACCGAACTGTCGACACCACCGGACAGGCCCAGCAGTACCTTCTGCTCGCCAACCTGCTCGCGCACCTTGGCGATGGCGTCTTCGATGATATTGGCCGGCGTCCACAGCGCCTCACAGCCACAGATTTCCAGCACGAAGTGCTCGTACATGCGCTGGCCCTGCAGGGTGTGGGTCACCTCCGGGTGGAACTGCACCCCGTACAGGGATTTTTCCTCGCAGAACATAGCGGCGATGGGGCAGGAATCGGTGGAGGCCAGCAGCTCGAAGCCTGCCGGCAACTGGGTCACCTTGTCGCCATGACTCATCCACACATCCAGCAGCGCGGCACCGTCGGCGTGATCGACATGATCGGCGATATCCTTCAACAGCCGGCTCTGGGCGCGCACCTTGATCTGGGCGTACCCGAATTCACGCACATTGGAAGGTTCGACCTTGCCGCCAAACTGCTCAGCCATGGTCTGCATGCCGTAGCAGATGCCCAGCACCGGCACGCCCAGCTCGAACACCGCGCTGGGCGCGCGCGGCGACTCGCCTTCGGTCACTGATTCCGGCCCGCCCGCCAGTATGACGCCGGCCGGGTTGAAGTCGCGAATATCGTCGGAGCTCATGTCAAAGGCATGGATTTCGGAGTACACCCCCAGCTCGCGAATGCGGCGGGCGATCAGCTGGGTGTACTGGGATCCGAAATCCAGGATCAGAATGCGTTGGGCGTGGATGTCTTGCATGGTCGGGTCTCTGTTAAAAAACGAACGGGGCGCGATGCCCCGTGGTTTAGTCGATAATGCGAACTCCGGCGGCATTCGCTGGATGCTGAACGGGAGACGGGAGACGCAAAGGCAACAGCCACCCCTACAAGCAGACACCGTGCCCGCGGGGTGGGATTTAGCGTCTCCCGTCTCCCGTCAAGCGTCTACCCGCGCGGGTAGTTGGGCGCTTCTTTGGTAATGCTCACATCGTGCACGTGGCTCTCGCTCATGCCCGCCGAGGTGACGCGCACAAACTGGGGTACGGTGCGCATGGTGTCGATATCCACGCTGCCGGTATAGCCCATGGCCGAGCGCAGGCCGCCCATCAGCTGGTGAACGATAGCCGCCAGCGGGCCCTTGTAGGGCACACGACCCTCGATACCCTCGGGCACCAGCTTCTCGGCACCCTCTTCCGCCGACTGGAAGTAGCGATCACTGGAGCCCTGGGTCTTGGACATCGCGCCCAGCGAACCCATGCCGCGATAGGATTTGTAGGTACGACCCTGGAACAGCTCGACCTCGCCCGGCGCCTCTTCGGTACCGGCAAACATGGAACCCATCATCACCGAGTGGGCGCCGGCCGCGACTGCCTTGGCGAGATCGCCGGAGAAGCGGATGCCGCCGTCAGCGATCAGCGGAATATCGGTGTCCCTGAGTGCCTTGGCAACATCGCCGATGGCGCTGATCTGAGGCACGCCGATGCCGGTGACGATGCGTGTGGTGCAAATGGAACCGGGGCCGATGCCCACCTTGACGGCATCGGCGCCGGCATCGCGCAGTGCCAGCGCAGCCTCGCCGGTGGCGATATTGCCGCCGATGACATCCACCTGCGGGTAGTGTTTCTTGATCCAGGCAACACGGTTGAGCACGTTGCGGGAGTGGCCGTGGGCGGTATCCACCACCAGCACGTCAACGCCGGCCTCAACTAGTGCCGCCACGCGGTCGTCGGTGTCAGCGCCAGTACCCACTGAGGCTCCCACCCGCAGCTGGCCCGAAGCCACTTTACAGGCCAGCGGGTAGGTCTTGGCGTTTTCCATGTCCTTCACGGTGATCATACCGCAAAGGTCGAATTTGTCGTTGACCACCAGCACCTTCTCGATGCGGTGACGGTGCAGCAGTTCGCGCACCAGCGCCATGTCCGCGCCTTCCTTGACGGTGACCAGCTTTTCCTTGGGGGTCATGATGCTGGAAACCGGCGCATCAAATTGCTCTTCGAAGCGCACATCGCGGCTGGTGACAATGCCCACCAGATCGCCGTTGCTGAGCACCGGCACCCCGGAGATGCGGTTGCGGCGGCGCAGTTCGATAAGCTCGCTCACCGGCGCGCTGGCCTCGATGGTGATCGGGTCTTTGACGATGCCGGCCTCGTGCTTCTTGACCGCGCGCACCTCGGCAGCCTGCTGCTCCAGCGTCATGCTCTTGTGGATGATGCCGATACCGCCTTCCTGCGCCAGCGCGATGGCCAGACGACTCTCGGTGACGGTATCCATCGCCGCCGACAGCAGCGGGATGTTCAGGGTAATATTGCGGCTCAGGCGGGTCTTCAGCGACACGTCCTTGGCGGTCACTTCCGAGTAACCGGGCACGAGGAGTACGTCATCAAAGGTGAGGGCTTCTTGGCTAATGCGCAGCATCGGACCTTCCGGGGGAAACGTCGAGTTAATCGGTAAATTTTAAGGTATGGCAAGCACCTAGTAAACCGCCTACCCGCCTAGAATCTGCTAGAATGCGCCGATGCCGAACCCCACCCACCCCACCAACAGTGCCGAACTACTCTCGGTCAGCCAGCTCAACCGCCTCGCCAAGCAGTTGCTTGAAGACTGTTTTCCACGCGTACGGGTGCTTGGCGAGATATCCAACCTGGCCAGGCCCAGCTCCGGCCACTGGTATTTCACCCTCAAGGACAAGAACGCGCAGATTCGCTGCGCCATGTTCCGCAGCCGCAATATGGCGGTGCGCTTCGCCCCCGCCCCCGGCCAACAGGTGGAGGTCACCGGCAGGGTCAGCCTCTATGAAGGCCGCGGCGACTACCAGTTGATCGTCGACACCCTGCAGCAGGCCGGCGCCGGCGCCCTAGCCCTGGCCTTCGAGCAGCTTAAGCAGGAGCTGATGGCCGCCGGCTGGTTCGACAGCGCGCGTAAGCGGCCACTGCCCGGGCGCATTGAACACATCGCGGTGGTCACCTCAGCCACCGGCGCCGCGATTCGCGACATTCTCACCGTGCTGCGCCGGCGCTGGCCGGCCATGCGCATCACCATTCTGCCAGTGATGGTTCAGGGCGAAGCCGCAGCCGGGCAGATTGCCGCCGCCATCGCCTGCGCCAACCGTCTGGTGCAACGCGGTCAGGCCGATTTCGACGTCATCCTCACCAGCCGCGGTGGCGGCTCGCTGGAGGATCTGTGGCCGTTTAACGAGCGCATCGTCGCCCAGGCCATCTACGACAGCGCCCTACCAGTGGTCAGCGCCGTGGGCCACGAGGTGGATTTCACCATCGCCGATTTTGTCGCCGACCTGCGCGCGCCGACGCCGTCGGCCGCCGCCGAGATCCTCAGCCCCGACCGAGCGGCTATTGCCGCCGATATCGAGGCGCTGGACGCCGAGCTGCTGCGCCGACTGCAGCGCCGCCTACAGCAGCACCAGCAACAACTGCGCGCCCTCAGCGCCCGCCTGCGCCACCCTGGCCAGCGCCTGCGCGAGCAGGCGCAGCGGCTGGACGAGCGCGAACTGCGATTGCAGCGGGCAACCCGGGCGCGACTCGCCAGCCTGCAGCAACGCCTCAACGCCGCCCAGCGCCACCTGGAAGCCATGAGTCCACAGCGCCAGCTGCGCCAACAGCGCCTGCAGCTGCAACAGGCCGAGCATCGCCTGCAGCAGGCCTGGCAGCACGGCCTGCGCGAGCAGCGACTGCGACTGCAGCGCTCAACCCAGCTGCTGCGCAGCCTCAGCCCGGAAAGCACCCTGCAGCGGGGCTATGCCATTGTCACTGACAGTACTGGAAAACTGCTAACGGATGCGGGAGCGCTGACGGCTGGCAATCGGGTGCATACCCGCCTCAAGCGCGGGCGCTTCGAGGCCGAGGTGACAACAGTGGAAACCGAGGAATCGGTTTAATAGGGCATAGTAGGTGCGACTTTAGTCGCACCATGTACATCACGGACGGAGATTGCCGCAGTTCAGCACTCCCTGCCATTCTGATCGAGATTGCCGCGTCGCCTACAGCTCCTCGCAATGACGCTGAGGAACACTGCGCCGTGCGCACCGCTTTTGCATCTAGCGTCCGACGTCAGGCTTTCGGCGCCCGACTGCCTTCAGTAACTTTCCGGCAGCTTCTTGCGCAGCACAATCTGGCGCCCCTCGATGGCGATATACTCGCCAACGGTGAGGTCCTTGAGAATGCGCGCCACCATCTCGCGGGAGGCGCCGACGCGATCGGCGATATCCTGCTGGGTGAGCTTTTCCTCCACCCGCGCCTCGCCGCCACCGATGGGCTTGGCCAGCGCCGTCAGCACCTTGGTGACCCGGCCGTAAACGTCCTGCAGCGCCAGACTCTTGACGTCATTGGTGAGCTTGCGGATACGGCGGGTGAGATTGCGGATCAGCGTGCGGCTGATATTGGGGTGGGCATCCAGCACCTTGCTGAAGTCCTGCTTGTAAATCACCTGAAAGCGGGAGGGCTCCATGGCGCGCACCGACGCCGAACGACGGTCGTCGTCCAGCAACGCCAGCTCGCCGAAGTAGTCACCCTCGTCGAGAATATCGAGTACAAAGTCCTTGCCGTTCTTATCACTGCAGTAGACCTTCACCCGGCCACTGTCGATGATGTAGAGCGAATCGGCAACGTCACCTTCGTGGATGATAACCGCGTTCTTGCCGCAGTCGCGCATCACGCTGCTGCTGCGCAGTGCCTCCAGCTCCGCCGGACTCAGCCCCTCGAAGAGATCGATGCTTTCAAGACTCATTGACATACCCCGTTATCCTTATTCGACTCAGCACTATACACCACTACTCCCGCAATGAGGTATTGACGTGCTCAGCGCTGTTCCTGCGGCCGCATGTGGGGGAACAGCAGCACGTCGCGAATTGACGGCGAGTCGGTGAACAGCATCACCAGACGATCGATACCGATACCCTCGCCCGCGGTCGGCGGCAGGCCATACTCGAGCGCAGCGATATAGTCGGCGTCGTAGTGCATGGCCTCCAGATCACCGGCGTCTTTTTCCGCCACCTGAGCGCGGAAACGCTCGGCCTGGTCCTCGGCGTCGTTGAGCTCCGAAAAGCCATTGGCAATCTCGCGACCGCCAACAAAAAACTCAAAACGGTCGGTAACAAAGGGGTTGCCGTCGTTGCGGCGGGCCAGCGGCGACACCTCGGTGGGGTACTCGGTGATGAAGGTTGGCTGGTCCAGCAGGTGCTCGACTGTCTTCTCGAAAATTTCGATCTGCACCTTGCCCAGACCCCAGCTGTCCTTCAGCGAAATATCCAGGTGCTCGGCGATCTGCCGCGCGGCGCTCTCATCGGCCAGCGCTTCGGCGGAGATATCCGGATTGAAGTGCAAAATGGAGTCAAACACGCTCATGCGCACAAAGGGCTTGCCGAAGTCGTAAACCTTCTCCTGCACCACCTCCCCTTCAGCGTTGCGCACGGTGTTGCGGAGCTCGGTGCCACCCAGCACCTGCTGGGCAACGCTGCGCAGCATGTCCTCGGTGAGATCCATCAGCTCGTTGTAATCGGCGTAGGCCTGGTAGAACTCGAGCATGGTGAACTCGGGGTTGTGGCGGGTAGACAGCCCCTCGTTACGGAAGTTGCGGTTGATCTCGTAAACGCGCTCAAAGCCGCCCACCACCAGGCGCTTGAGGTACAGCTCCGGCGCGATACGCAGGTACATATCGAGGTCCAGCGCATTGTGGTGAGTGATAAACGGGCGCGCCGCAGCACCGCCGGGAATGGCCTGCATCATCGGCGTTTCCACTTCCATGAAGTCGCGCTGATCCAGGTAGCGGCGAATGGCGTTGATGATGCGGGTGCGGGTGCGGAACACATCGCGCACCTCGGGATTCATGATCAGGTCCACATAGCGCTGGCGGTAGCGCATTTCCTGATCCTGCAGGCCGTGGAACTTGTCGGGCAGTGGGCGCAGCGACTTGGTCAGCAACTGCACCTCATCCATGTACACGTAGAGATCGCCCTTGCCGGATTTGTGCACCGGGCCGCTGGCACCGATGATATCGCCGATATCCCAGGTCTTGCTTTCCTGAATGACGTCTTCGGGCAGCTGCTTCTTGTCGACATAGGCCTGAATGCGCCCGCTCATGTCCTGCAGCACCAGGAAGGGGCCACGTTTGGC
>JBFHRT010000110.1:0-6808 GCA_041591575.1 Spongiibacteraceae bacterium | reverse complement strand
TGCCCAGTGTCTGCACGCGGCGACTTTTGGCAGCTTCCACGCCATTGCCGTGGAAATTGTGCGCCGTGTTTTTGTCGGGCACCAGGGGCAGGGTATGGCACTGTACAGCGGCCTGAGTTTCGGCGCCGGCGGCGCTGTCGGTGCCATCGCCAGCGGCTGGGTATGGGAGATCGGGCCGCAACTGAGTTTTGTCATGGCATCGGCCGCCTCGGCGCTGGCGCTGGTCATTGCTTGGCGCTGGTTGCGAGGCGCGCTGCTAGAGTGATCATTTGCGACAGCAGTCCTTGGCGCAAGCCGGCGCGCGGTATAGCATAGCGGTGTGACGGCTGAACCGCGGCGCCGATTGGCCGCCAGTGCATTAAATAAAAAGCAGTCTGTGGAAGCGACAGCGCAATGAATCAGGAATCGATTGTCTACGGTTGTATCAAGGATCTGGTGTTTTCCGGTGATGAGGAAACGCGCTCGCGCCGAGACACCAATAAGCGCGTAATGCAGTCGCTGCCCAGCTCCGAGGACTGGCCGCTGTTGTCGCGGGAGATGTTCTCGGTGCCGCCAGAGGCGGTGGAGCTAGGATCTACCCACACCGATGTGATTCACTTTGGCAGCTCCTACAAGGCCATCGAGCACGAGTGGAACGAGTGGATTGCCCAGTTTGAACGCCTGCTGCGCAATATGTACTGGGTGTCGGCCACCGTGCACCTGGAGACCGAGCTCAATGGCGTGCACACCTTTGTGTGGGAAACCGACGATGATTTTCACGCGCCCAACCGCGGTCGCATGGCCATGCGCTGCGAATGGTCGCATGAGGCGACGCTGTATTGAGCGGCGTCGCCCCAATCTGACAGAACTTGCCGGCGGCGATCGCTGCTTACTGATGTGGTTATTTCGTGTTCAAGCGTATTAAAAAATTCCGCACCATCATCCTTGCGGTTATTGCCACCCTGCTGTTGATCGGCTCGGCGATATGGATCTTCGATGTGCCCTGGCAGGGAATGGCGGAAATGCTGCTGGTCTGCCTGATGTTCGTGGTCCTGATCATGGCTGCAGCCTCTGCTCTTGCCTACCTGGTAAACCGGCTGCGGCGTTAGTCCAGCCCGAAATTTGCTCCTGCCTACCCTGAGCGCGGAAAACGCCCGATAGTGGGTGCAAGTTCCGGGCTGGCGGCACGCTCATTCCAGCTTGATGTCTACACTGAGCTGGTCGGCGATAGCGTCCAGCTGCTCCTGAAGCTCGTCGCGCTTGACGCTGGCCGGCAGTTCAATATCGGCCTCGGCTTCAAACAGCGCCTCGGCCGTCATCGGTGCGCTGGTGATATTGGTGCTCATTTCACACACGTTGATGTGCCTGGCGGCCAGTGCTCGCGCCACTTCCTTGACGATGCCGGGACGGTCATTGCCGATGATACTCAGGCGCTGGGTCTGCTGTTTGGCAGCGCCGCTGCTGCCGGCATCGCGCTGTACTGTCACGGTCAGCTCGGCACCGCTGAGCGCAAGCAGGGCTTCGGCAAGGCTATCAAGCTGCTCGTCATTGACGGCGATGCGGACAATGCCGGCAAACTGACCGGCGAGCTGGCTCATGCGGCTTTCCAGCCAGTTGCCACCGTGGCTGGCTACGGCCTGAGACAGTTTTTCTACCAGGCCGGGCTGATCGGGGCCGATGAAAGTGAAAACCAGAGATCTGTTCACGCCTGTGCTCCCTTATTTTTGTGTCTAGCGTTAGTTTCACTGACTAGCTGTGATTCTGCTGACTATAGTGTACTGTTCGGTGTGAAATGGCCATATATGCACGGCAAAATGCTGCGTCGCGCTGCCGTGTAGCCGACGAGTTCCGCGCTCGGGTCGCATGAGCTGAGGAGCGCCGGCTTGGTGGAGCAGGCCATGAACAACGAGTCGCGAGGAGTTGGCAATGAAAGTTATCGTCGATTTTTGCCTGATTCCGTTGGGCACCGGAATATCGCTTTCGCCGTATATCGCGGAATGTCAGAAGATTCTTGAAGACATGCAGTTAGAGCACAGCCTGCACGCCTACGGGACCAATATCGAAGGGGAGTGGGATGGCGTGATGGCGGCCATCAAGCAGTGTCATATGCGGGTGCATGAAATGGGGGCGCCTAGAGTGACCAGCACCCTGAAGCTGGGCACGCGCACGGACCGCGAGCAAAGCATGGAGGACAAGGTTGTCAGTGTCGAGAAACTGCTGCAGGGGCAGGAATAGGCGCATTGCGTAGGGGTGGAGAAGTTAATGAGTGAGCTGTTGGAAATACCCTGGCAGAAGCTCAGCGTCGAGGCGCTGCAGGGACTGTTGCAAGAAATGGTTACCCGAGACGGCACCGACTACGGTGAATACGAGTATTCGCAGGCCGAAAAGGTCGATCAGCTACGTCGGGCGCTGGTGGCGGGGCGGGCCTGTATTACCTTCTGTCCCAGTACCGAGAGCTGGTCGGTGATGGAGCGTAGCTGAAAACGGCCGCAGCCTTGCAATCGGCGGTAGTATTCGCACAATAGGCGCCAGAATCTGTTGATGTATTGCCAAAGCGTCAACAGGCGCCACTTCAGCCAATAGCCCGACGAGCAGCAGTATGGCCAACGACATCGACAGCGACCACCAACTGGACACCAGCGGTTTATTCTGTCCGGAGCCGGTGATGATGTTGCACAACAAGATCCGTGACATCGCCACCGGGCAGGTGTTGGAGGTCATCGCCACCGACCCCGCTACCACCCGCGATATTCCCAAGTTTTGTACCTTTCTCGGGCACGAGCTGCTGGCCCAGGAAACCTCCGAGCAGCGCTACGTTTACTATATCCGCAAGGTCTGAAGGGTTACGTATTTAGCAGTTGTTCCAGTGCGCGCACCGCCACCGGGTCGCCGGACTTGATCTGGTTGGCGATGTGGTACTGGAAGAAGTAGCGGAAGTCTTCCTGCTCCTGTGCCGCGTACAGGCAGGCGTCTCCTGGCAGTACCGGGGTCTGCTGCTGGCGACGGTAGTCCGGCAGCATGGCCTGAATGTCACCACTCCCCAGCAGCCGCCAGCTCAGCACCTCGTGCAGGGTCAGGTGGTGGTCGTGGTCGATCATGGCGGCGTGACTGCCGATATGGTCTGGCACCTCCTGAATGACGGTGTTAGGGCGAATGCCGGGGCGCTCGAAATAGCGCTCGGCGGCTTCCAGCTCCAGCACCCGGTGCTCGGGAGGAGCGTCGAAGATGTCACCGGTCTCTGGATTGTAATAACCCTCCCAGCACCCGGTTTCAGGTTGGTCCAGTTCGCTGCAGCGGCACAGCCGGTTCAGCCAGGGGAATAGGGCTACCACCTGGCCGTCGGCCTGCAGTCCCCAGCACAGGATCTTGAGGGCAAACAGCTTCTGGGTAGAAAGGGCGTGGTGGGAGTAGAGGATGCAGAGCCCATCGTGCTCCGGGGCCAGCCGCAGCAGGCGTCGCTGTTTGCGGCGATCGCCGCCTCTTTCCGGAAACTTCAGAATGGTGGCTGAGCGGTGTTCTGTTGCTCGCGGGGCCATACTCACCTCCCGATCTGACAGATCCTGCCATCATTATAGTGGCGGGCGCAGCGGCGGCTCTGGCGAGCATGCGACGCCCTGACTTCAGTATACAGCGGGCCGGCGCGAGGGAAAGGATTTTGTTAAAATCGCGCATAGCCCTACTGTAGCCCCGACTGAAGTCGCTATATGTCTGTTTCTCCTTATTATTTTGCCTACGGCTCCAATATGAACCCCGAGCGCATGCGCGCCCGAGGGCTGCCGTTCGCCGACTATTGCCCGGCGCGGTTGCCAGGCTACGCACTGGCCTTCAACAAGCGTGCGCACAATAAATCCGGCATCGGCTACGCCAATATTGAGCGCCGCGTAGGTGCAGAGGTGGAGGGCGTACTGTACCGGCTGGAAAGCGACGCTGACCTGCTGCGCATGGACCGCTATGAAGGCACGCCGGTGCGCTACAGTCGCGAGATCTTCGCCGTTGTTGCCGGCAGCGAGACAGTGCCCGCCTGGGTCTATGTGGCCAATCCGGCTTATATCGCCAGCGCATTGCGGATCGAGCAAAACTACATCAATCACCTGTTGGCGGCCGAGGGACTGTTGTCACCGGCCTACCAGGCCCGGCTGCGGGATATCGAGGCATTGCCGGCGCCTGATGGTGCAGGCTCCGACGCCAGCGACAGTGAACATCGCCTGCGTTTCAATGTTTGATGCTGTGCTAGATCCGGCCGTTCGGCGCGCGCCGCTGCCGCCCTGTGAGCAGATGATTGCGCTGTTCGACCAGTTGTTTGCACACTCGGAAAGTACCCGCCTGGTGGGCGGCGCCGAGGAACCGCTGTATTTGCCGGCCGACGCGCGCTGCGATTACCACCGGGTGATTTTCCGGGAGGACTATTTCTCCAGCGCGCTGCACGAGGTGGCGCACTGGTGCATCGCCGGCGCCGCGCGGCGCCGGCTAGCCGACTACGGTTACTGGTATGAGGCTGACGGGCGCAGCGGCGAGCAGCAGCGCGCGTTCGAGGCGGTGGAGTGCAAGCCGCAGGCGCTGGAATGGATGTTTTCTCGTGCCGCCGGCATTCGCTTTCGGGTCAGTATCGACAACCTCAACGGCGAAGCCTGCGACCCCTTCGGTTTTCAGCTGGGTGTGTGGCAGCAGGTACGCCGGTTCTGCCGCGACGGCCTGCCGCCGCGTGCGGCGCTGTTTCGCGACGCGCTAGCCACTGCGTTCGGCGATGGCGAAGGTCTGCGCGCCGCCGATTTCCAGTTGTCTGAGTTGCGCTGAGGCCGCCATGCCAGGTTTGCCTGAAAAGCCCCGTCCATCTGCCAATGCTGGTCTGTCCGCGGAGCCTCGTCTTTATTGTATCGATGCCTCCATCTATATTTTTCGCGCCTGGTTTTCCTATCCCGAGCGCTGGTTTTCGCCGGAGGGTTACAGCCTCAACGCCGTCTATGGCTACCTGCAGTTTCTGCTGAAACTGCTGCAGCGCACCGATCCCGCGCACCTGATGGCGGCTTTCGATGAAAGCCTGGGTAGCGGTTTCAGGCACCGGCTATACCCGGGCTACAAAAGCAACCGCGCGCTGCCCGACGAGGCATTGGCTTTCCAGCTGGGCGCCTGCCGCGAGTTGACCGAGGCGCTGGGCATTGCCTGCTACGGCGGCGACGAATACGAGGCCGACGATTATATTGCTGCCGCAGCTAGGCTTGCGCAGCAGGGCGGCAAGGCGGTGACCGTGGTGACCCGCGACAAGGATCTGGCGCAGGTGCTGAACGGTGATGACGATCGCTGGTGGGATTTCAGCGGCGACCGTGAAGTGAGTCCGGCGCAGTGGCTGGAGAGTAGCGGCGTGCGCTGTGATCAGGTCGCCGACTGGCTGGCCCTGACCGGCGACAGTATCGATGCCATTCCCGGTGTGCCTGGGGTGGGGGCGGTGACGGCGGCGCGCCTGCTGCAGCAGTTTGACAGCCTCGATGCGATTTATGCCGACCTTAGCTTGGTGGCAGCCAGCGGTATTCGCGGCGCGGCTCGGCTCGGTGAAAAGCTGCGCGAGCACCGCGAGCAGGTGCAGCTGGCACGCCAGTTGACCGGCCTGTGCAGCGATATCGACGAGGTCGACTCGCTGGACGCCATGCGCTTTGCATACCCGCAGAGTGAGCAGCTGCAGTGCTGCCTGCTGCGGCTTGGTTTCGATGCCGGCTGGTGCCGGCAACTCATTAACAGGCCGCCGCTCAATGTGGCCGCAGACGGCGCTGAGCCATGAACAAAACCATTGTGGTGGACGAGAACATCATCGCCGGCGAGAGCTGTTTCGCGCAGTTTGGCCGCGTGCGTACGGTGGCCGGACGTCAGCTCAGCCGCGAGCAGTTGCTCGACGCCGACGCGCTGATCGTGCGCTCGGTGACGAAGGTCAACGCCGAGCTGCTGGCCGGAACGCCAGTGCGCTTTGTCGGCTCCACCACCATCGGCACTGACCATATCGATGCCGCCTGGTTGCAGCAGGCTGGCATCCGCTGGACCAATGCGCCGGGCTGCAATGCGCAGTCGGTGGTGGATTACTGCCTGAGTGCCTACGCGGCTATTGACGGGCTGTGGGAGCGGCTGCTGGCGGGCGCACGGGTGGGCATCATCGGCTACGGCAATGTCGGCTCGCGCCTGCATCGCCGGCTGCAGGCGCTGGGCATCCAGTGCCTGGCCTACGATCCGTTTTTAGACGAGCGCCAGTGTCCCATTGGCGCCGACCTGGACGCCGTGCTGGCTTGCGAGGTGCTGAGCCTACACGCGCCGCTGACCACAGCCGGGCCACACCCGACCCGGCACCTGCTGTCGTTTGAGCAGTTGGCGGCACTGCCGCCTCAGGCGCTGCTGCTGAATGCCGGCCGCGGAGAAGTGCTGGATACGGTAGTGCTGAAGCGCCTGGCTGAACAGCGCCCCGATATTGAGCTGGTGCTGGATGTGTGGGAGGGCGAGCCCAATATCGACCTGGAGCTGATGGCGAACTGCCGTATAGCCACCCCGCATATCGCCGGCTACAGTGCCGATGGCAAGATCACCGGCCTGCAGATGGTTGCCGAGGCCTACGCTGACTTTATTGGTCAGCCGCTGGTCGGTTTTGCATTGCCACCCCAGCTGCAGCAGCCGCCGCAGCTTCAGCTGGCACAAACGGCAGCGCTGGCAGGCAGCGTCGTAGAAACAGCGCGTTTGATTCGCGAGCTGATCGGGCAATGCTATGACGTACGCGAGGACGACCGGCGCCTGCGCACGGCTATTGCGCAAGGTGGAGAAAACGGCCTGGCGGTGGGAGAGGTGTTCGACGCCC
>JBFHRT010000109.1:0-6818 GCA_041591575.1 Spongiibacteraceae bacterium | reverse complement strand
TGTCGCCCGCCGTAAAACACGCCGCAGCGTGTTCCGCATAATCATAGGCATAACGAAAAATTCCGCCGCCCTAGCGGCGTGAGCCTATGCTGCGAGGTGACAACAATGCGACATTCCGGACTGGCTTTACTGCTGGCGTTGGCCCTGACTCTGGTGGGCTGCCGCAGTGATGGCTCTAACGGCGGCGCCCCGGGCGGTGCCGGCGCCGGTGGTAGCGTGGTGGATGCGGGAGGGGGGGCCGACGCCGGTTCGGGCTCCGGCGGGGGCTCGGATTCCGGTTCGGGCTCAGATAAAGGCTCGGGTGGTGGTACCGGTGGTGGCGCTCTCCAGACGCCGCAGGCCTTCTTTGCCGCCAGCGTGGCCCCCAACCTGGCACACTGTCGCGGCTGCCACTTGCCCGGCGCCATCGCCGACGTGCCCGGCGGTGACCGTTTTCTGCTGGCGCCCGACCCGGCGGGGGATTACGCCGCGCTGCAGGCGTCCTGGCGCGCGCTGGGGGAGGGCGTGGACAGCAACCCGTTGCTGACCATGCCCTCGGACGAAGCGCTCAATCACAGCGGCAACCAGCCCTGGCGGCGGGGCAGTCAGGCCTACAGCGCCATGCGGACCCTGCTCGGCTGCTGGGACGACCCGGACAACTGTACATTGGGCGATGGCGGCGATATTGCCGAGTTGCCGCCGCTGCTGGGCAGCAAGCGTGGCCGCCATGTCTGGGCGGAATTCTGCGACAACAATCCTCCGCAGGCGACGCTGCCTGAAGACCCTCGCTCGCTGGTGACGTCTGGCAGATACCAGGGCAAGACGGTGTTTTTCAACGGCTGGTGGGAGGACTGCCACGCCGCCCTGCCGGAGACCGAACAGCATCCCAAAACCTGCGAGGACTACCTCGAGCGCCGCGACCGCGGCCGCGACTTCCTGCTCAATGAGCTGCCGGTGGCGGCCATGTCCGCTGAGGACTTCCGCAACAGCTGGCAGAAGTGGGGGCTGGACGAGCGCCCCGATGACTTCGATGCCATGTACACCCTGCGCTACGGCCTCAACGTGGCGCCCTTCGACAACCCCTATCCACTGCAGGGGGAAGATCCTAAGCTGACCAACGGTGGCTCCGGCCAGCTGCCCCTGGGGTTGCGCCAGCTCAAGGACGACAACGGCAACTGGACTGGCCAGATCGGCACCGCCGCCTGCTTCTCCTGCCACGGTGGCCAGATCGGTGATCCCAAAGCCGGCGAGCAAGCCGTGCTGAGCATGGCCAACTTGGGGCTGGGTAACAACAACTACGACGCGATCATGGCCGCCCGCGACGGCTCGCCCTTTGCCGGCAGTGAACTGGTGGACCTGCTGCCGCCCATCGATGGCAATACCCTGTTCAATGTCGGCATCAAACAGCGCGGCCAGAACAACGCTGTGGGCGCCTTCGAGTTCCTCAACACCCTGCTGGACCTCGATTCACTGGGCTTCAACCCCAATCCGCTCAAGACCATGGGCGGCGACAGCGGCGTGCAGGATGTGTCGCACCCGTTGGCCCACACCCAGGACACGCCGCCCTGGTGGAATATGGGCTCGCGGCCGCGCAAGTTTTTCGACGCCGGTGTCTCCAACGATAGTACCCGCATCATCATGGCCGCCGGCCCCGGCGAACTGGGCGAGCTGTTCAGTGTCGACGGCAAATACTACCGCGACCGCATCGAGCAGTACGACCAGGATCTGGAAGCCTTCTTCCTGTCGCTGGAATCGCCAGCCTGGCCCGGTGAAATCGATGAGGCGCTGGCCGAGCAGGGCGCGGTGCTGTTTCACAGCAAGGACCTGTGGGCTCAGCCCGGCAACGCCGACCGGCCGCGGCCGCCAGGCGGCAACGGCTCCTGTGCCAGCTGTCACGGTGCCTACTCGCCGCGCTACGTCAACGACCCCAACTACCTGGAGGACCCGCGCCTGGAGGGCATCGCCTCCCATATCTCGCCGCTGGCGGTGATCGGCACCGACCGTGCCCGCTCCGACATGCTCACCCCCACCCTGCGCGAGGGCTGGGATACCACCTACTGGGGTTACCCCGAGGGTGCCGAGGGCTACGTCGCTCCCGGCACCAAGGACCCGCTCACCGAGGCCGCCGACGATGTCGCCCCCAATCGCCCGGTGGGCGCCTGCGGCTGGGAAAAGACCGTGATCGGCTACCAGGCGCCGCCGCTGTACGGTGTGTGGGCCACCGCACCCTATTTCCACAACGGTTCGGTACCCACCTTGGAGCAGGTGCTGGACTCATCCCAGCGCCCGGCGATCTGGCGGCGCCAGCTGCAGAGCATGGGTCCCAACGGTGAGGTCACCGGCTTCGACCAGCGCCTGGGCGCGGCCTTTGATACCGGCGCGGTTGGCTGGAAGCACCAGGCGCTGCACTGCAGCGACATCCCCGGCAGTCAGGAAATGAACTGCAGCCCGGTGGAGGACGAGGGACCCTCGCTGGTACAGCTAGCGCAGAACTACCTCAACAGCACGCTGAGCTGGGCCGGGCTGCTCACCATTCCCGACCCCGCCGAAGGCGCGGTGGACAAGCGCCTGGTCTACGACAGCCGCATCCTGGGCAATGGCAAAGACGGGCACGAGTTCAGCGACGTGCTCACCGAGGCCGAGCGCAAGGCCATCATCGAGTACCTTAAAACCCTGTAGTGCTGGGCAGGGGGCTGCCGCGCATCAGCGTCAGCTCCCCGCCGAGGCGCAGCTCGCTGTCCCACAGCAGCGACAGCTCTGGGTGGGCGCTGGTCAACACCTCGTGCGCCGAGGTCAGGCCGCGTACATGGTAGTCCATCCACGCCAGCGAGTACTGGGCCGCCACCTCCAGCCCGGAACTGGCACTGGGCAACAGTGGAAAATTGGTGTGTTGAGCGTGGCTGGCGGCTTCGGCGACGATAAAGGCGCGATCGCCGCTGAGCTTTTCGTACACCGGCCGCACCACCGCCGGATTGAGGAAGGGAATGGGAGCGATGGGGCCGTCGTGGTCGCCGGTCTGAATCATCACCGGCACCGGGTTGGCGTCAAAGGGGGCGGATTGTTCCGAGATCGGCGCCGCCGCCACCGCGGCCTTGATTCGCGTATCCACCGCCTGCAATCCCAGTGTCGCGATGGCGCCCATGCTGTGGCCGATCACGCCGATCCGCCCTGCGTCGAGATAGCCCGCCACCGGCGACTCGTTAAACAACCAGCCCAGTGCGTCCTGCGCCTCCTCGATATTGTTGCCGGGGTCGCCGTCGACCTCGGACTCCGAATGCCCCTGGCCGGAGAAATCAAAGGCAAACACCAGATAGCCGGCATCGGCAAAGACCTGGTGCCACCAGCGGTACATGGCCACATTGGTGTTCAGTCCTTCCAGCGCCAGGATGACCGGGTAGGGGCCGGCGCTGGGCGGTCGCTGGCCGCGGTGGGGCAGTACGATCTCGCCGTAGAGGCGGCTGCCGTGGCGATTGTGGAAATAAACCGGTACCAGCGCCACGGCATCGTTGTAGTCGGGGTGGCCGTACCAGTGGTAGCCATGTTCCAGTCGCGAGCCGTCACTGAGTTGGGCCAGCGTGGCCCGCACCTGGAAGGCCAACAGTGCCGGATCGCTAAGGTCGCGCAGCGTGATACCGAAGGCCAGCGGGTCGAAGGCGGTGGTGATCAGTTCGTCGGGCAGCAGCTCGGCGAGGGCATCGACATCGCCGTCCATGGCCGCCAGTGCGGCCTCGATCTCGGCCGGCGCCGGCGGCGGGTACTCACCGCCGCGGTGGGCTGGCCACGCGCTGGCGGCGGGGCGCGAGCTGCCGGAGTCGGGGCCGCAGGCAGCGAGCAGGATGCTTATCAGCAGGGCTGCCAGGTGGAGGCGGGGCATGGTCAGTCTCCTTGTTATCGTTATTTTCGGCGACAGGCTGCGCCGAATTGGCGCGGCTCAACGGCTGCCGTATAAACGTGCTAGATTGACGGCAATAGCAGCAAGTCAATCAGCAATAAGCATTTTCGATTAGTTTATACGGCACCGGGAAGCGCTGGCATTGGCCGCGGCTCCGTGTGAACCGAGGCGCTCGGCAATGCCGGCGCCGGCAGCCGGCGTCGCGGCAGAGGGAAACCATGGTTTTACCAACGGTGTGCGGCGAATACGCGCACAGCCTGCTCAAATACCTGCGCAGCCAGGGCTTGGCGGAGTCCGAGCTGCATGCCTTGCTGGGCGGTGATCCGCAACCGCTGTTGGATGCGGCTCCGCGACTGCCGCTGCAGCGCTTCGAGCAGCTGCTGGACGCCGCTGCCGCGCAACTGAGCGACCCGCTGCTGGGCGCTCGCGCCGGCGCCGCCTGTTCGCCCAAGGCCTGGGCCATTCTCGGCTATCTCGGGCTGAGTGCGGCTTCGGTGCGCGAAGCCATTCTCGCCATTGTGCAGTACTCGCGGCTGCTGATAGATCTCGGTGACCTGGAGCTGACCGAGGCGGGCGATCAACGCGTGCGTCTCAGCTGGGTGTTGCCCGCCAGCGCCCAGCCCTCGCGCCACCTCACCGAATACTTTTTCTGCAACTGGTACCGCACCTATCACGACTATATCGAGCGCTGGTGCCCGCAGCGCGAAGTGTACTTTGCGCACGCGGCGCCGCCCGGCGCGGCCGCCGACATGGCCGAGCTGCTGGAAGCGCCGGTGCACTACGGCGCGTCATTCAACGGTGTCTGTTTCGACGGCGCGCTGCTGGACAGCGCGCCGCCCTTTCCGCACCGCGCCGCCCGCGAGTCGCTGGAATCGCTGGCGCGGGCGGAGCTGGCCAAGCTGCACACTCCTGACCGGGTGCTCAGCGACACCCGCGCCGCCCTGCAGCGCATGCTGCCCGATGGTGCGCCGCCATTAGAAATGGTGGCTGCCGAACTGGGTGTGGCGCCGCGCTCACTCCAGCGCCGGCTGCAGCAGCAGGGAGACAGCTACAAAGATCTGGTGGAAGAGGTGCGGCGCGCCCGCGCCCGCGAGCTGATTGCCGATGCGCGGGTGAACCTGCTGGATATCGCCGCCGAGCTCGGCTTCAGTGGCCAGGCGGCGTTTAATCGCGCCTTCAAGCGCTGGTTTGGTGAGGCCCCCGGCCGCTACCGTCAGGGGCTGATTGGCGATAGCGGCGAGACCTAAAGGGCAAGCGGTGCGCTGCTGTAGCTGCGGATTTATCCGCACATGTCCGCACCCAATGAGATTGTTTTTGTGCGGATAAATCCGCAGCTACATTGCGCAGCCGGTAATGGTGAGATCTGGGAATCGTCGGGCTGCTATTTCGCCGTTGTCTCGCGAGGTTCTGCCTCACCCAGCGCCTCGCGAAACGCACTGGGGCTGCGGCCACTCCAGCGCTTAAAGGCGCGAGTGAAATTAGCCGGGTCGGTATAGCCCACCCGGTTGGCGATTTTCTCTATGCTCAGTTGCGACTCGCGCAGCAGTCGCATACTGTCGCGGTGCCGGGATTCATCCAGCAATTGCTGGTAGCTGAGGCCATGCTGGGCCAGTTTGCGCTTGAGGGTGCGCGTCGACATGCACAGTCGCTCTGCGGCGGTCTTCAGGTCCGGGTAGCGCCCCTTTGCGGGACGCAGCAGGGCCCGCAGCTGTTGCGGCAGGTCGCCGCTCAGGCCCAGCTGCTCGAGCTCCTGTTGGCACTGTTCGGCCACCAGCCTGGCGGTCACCGGGTTGGCGGTATCCGGCCGCAGCTCCAGGTAGGCGGCGGGAAAGCGCAGCTGATTGGCGCCGCTGTCGAAGCTCACTGGGGGTAATTGCCGGGCATAGCGGCGGTAGTAGGGCGGTTGCGGGTAGTCGAAGCGCAGCTCCAGCTCCGCGGGTGCCGGGCCGCCCAATAGCGCCGGAGCCAGCCGCGCCAGGCCCACCAGAAACAGATCAAACATCAGCTGGCGCACCGGCCCCAGCTCGATGGTTTCCACCGTCTCTATGACGGCCTGATCGCCCTCGGTAAAGAGCCGCAACTGTAGACTGGGTAGCCGCAGTTGCAAAAACGTGGCACCGAGCTCAATGGCCTCGCGCACAGTGGATGAGCTGATCAGCCCGTAGCCCATGATGCCGTGGTAGGTGAGATGGCTATTGAGTCCGATCTCATAGCCAAAGCCTGGCTCGCCGCTGAGTTCAGCAGCGCGGTACAACAGCCCACCGATCTGCTGTGACGGCAGTCGCCCGTCGGCTTTTTCCAGCAGTTGTGGGTCCAGCTCCGCCGCCGCCAGCAGGTCCGCTCGCGCCACGCCGAGTTTTTCCGCCACCTCCAGAATCAGCAGCGCGTAGAGCACGGGCACAAAGGGCTTGTCGAGATCAGTCGGTTTCATAGGGTAGCGCAAGCAGGCGCGGCAGCTGATACCCCACCATATGTACCGCGGCCACGGGTTAATGACAATGTCTGAGATGCGCGCCGGCGTCGACGATTGGGTCACTGTGGGTCTGGGGCAAAGAGCACGCTTGGGGCTGGGGGTTTTGACGGGCGACCTTGCCGGGAAGAATCGCAGTGAGTGAAAGAGCGTGGCCCCAAAAGACCAGCATATTGGCACCTGCGCCCCTCACGGCTGCCGTGCGGGCTGTCACAGCATAGGTTGAACCCCGACGCCGGCGATGCAGCGAAGCACAGCTGGCGTCGCTTCCTCCCCTTGGCTGGCCCCTTAGCGGAGCGCCGGCCTTTTTTGTTGCAATGCCATCCTGAACGCGGTGCTGGCCCAAAATGACAGGCAGGTTGGCACTTTCTCCACTCACGCCGGCGCCGGCGACTGCGCCAGTCTAGGTAGACATAAAGAATTCGCGGGATCGTACCGCGAACCGAGGGCTGCCCGGGAGATTGCTATGTCCACCAC
>JBFHRT010000108.1:0-6837 GCA_041591575.1 Spongiibacteraceae bacterium | reverse complement strand
GGAGTCGTCCTTGAAGGTCTTGCTGGCGGCGACGTTGTCGAACTGGCGCGTGGGGTCGGATTGATCCAGGGTGCCCCAGGGCAGACCCAGCACCAGGCCGTACAGCTCCACGATGTTGAGATCGGTCTGGTTTTTCAGTGCACTGCGCTCGTCTTCGGAGTGGCGGGCGCCAAAGGTCAGGTGCAAGCGGTCGTCCAAAACCGCCGGTGTCCAGGTGGCCTGGCCGAACAGCGCTGTGGCTTCATTTTCGATGTCGTAGCGCTGGCTCAGCAGGTTGACGATATGGGTGCGGAACGGCACCAGCGGAATCTGCGCATCGGCGCTGAGCTGGTGGTGCAGCGGGCCGTTGTCTTCGGTGGCCTCTTCCTCGAAGTAGTAAGCGCCGACGATGTACTCCACGCGGCCGTCGAAGGCATCGCCACTGAGCTGGAATTCGTGCGATACCTGCTCTTGAGAAATCTTGGGAACCACCAACGGCGACGGTCCGCCGAGCACGGCGTCGGTGGCCTGGCCGTCGTAGACGTTGGTGTCCAGCCGGTAATCGGTGGAGCCGTTACCGCCGCCAAGATCTGCATAGGAAGCGTCAAACAGCTCGCGGTAGGCGCCAATGTACTTCAGCTGGAAGGTTTCAAAGTCGGCGGTCAGTGTCAGTGCATGCCCCTCGATCTCGGTATTGGACTCTTCCAGCGGCGCACCGGTGGCAAGCTTGCTCAGGCGCTTGTCACTGAAGCGGCTTTCGCTGGCGGCGAAGTTCTTGATCGGCTCGGCCTGGCCCTTGTCGCCCAGCGGTGGGGTGATGGCCTGGTACTGAGCGTTGTAGTAATTCAGTTCGGACTTGTCATAGGCATAGTCCAGTGCCAGCGTTTCGTTGATGTTCCAGCGCAGGTCCAGGCGGTAGCCTTGCACCTCGCGGTCGCCGTAGTCGCCGCCGGGGCCGGTGTTTTCCACAAAGCCGTCCACCTCGGTGCTGAGGTAGGCCAGTTTCACCGCCAGGTTGTCGGTGAGTGGAATGTTGGCCGAGGTCTTGGACGTGAACAGGCTGCGATTGCCCACGGTGAACTTCTGCTTGAATTCGAAGCCCTCGGTGCTGGGGCGGCGGGTGACCAGGTTGATGGCGCCGCCGGTGGTGTTGCGGCCGTACAGAGTGCCCTGCGGCCCGCGCAGGATTTCCAGGCGCTGCAGGTCGGCGACGTCAAGCGCGGTGCCGGTGGAGCGCGCAATGTACACTCCGTCGATGTAGATGCCTACCGGCGGGTCCTGGGTGACCTGGGCGTCGGCGATGCCAATGCCGCGGATGAAAATGCGCAGGGTGGCGTTGTTGATGGGAAAGGGTTCGATGCTCATGCTCGGCACCTTGGAGCCGATGTCAGAGAGGTTGTTGATGCCATCGGCTTCCAGCCGCTCCTCGCCGAAGGCGGTCAGCGAGATGGGAGTGTCCTGCAGGGATTCGGATTTTTTCTGGGCGGTGACAATCACTTCTTCCAGGGCCAGGGGAGCAGCGTCGTTGTCTTGAGCGAGGGCGAGCAGGGGCAGACCGCTGAGCAATGCCAGCGACGGAATCGCGAGAGGCTTCATAGGTTTTCCTTCCAGGTCGTTGCTGTGCCCTACCAGGGGTGGGCACTAATAAGTATTAGTTTTTGCCTGGCTAGGCTAACGAGCGAGATCAGCGGAGAGAATATGTAGAAATACCTATGGCCCCGGGGCCGCCGCCTGAGCGGCGGCAGAGCCAGCTTGCGGGAAGGGGGTTAATGGCTTGCCTGCTTCTCGGCCAGCAGTTTGGCGATCAGCCAGTACACATGGGGATTGATGGCAAAGCCCAGATGACTGGAGCGCACCTGGTAGTGCTCGACATTTTCCTGGTCATCAAGGGTGGCCACGCTGCTGGCGACGACGCCGTCGCTGGGGCTGTAGACCACGGTGACCGGCACGCTGTGGCGGCGACCGCGGTGCAGCGACACCCAGTGCTCGATATTGAGGTCACTTTCTTCGCCGTTGGTGTGATAGGCGCGCTGCAGCAGGTTCCAGGCCGCCGTGCCCCGCGGGTCACCGTGGGGGGTGCCCAAGGTGATGGCGTGGCGTACCCACTTCGGGTGTGCCGCGGCCAGTTCGCAGGCGTAGAGGCCGCCGAGGCTCCAGCCAATGAGGCTGAGCCGCTGCCCGGTTTCCTCGTAGATAGCCTCAATGCGTTGCGCTGCCCGCGCCACCATCTTTTCCCGAAACACCATGGCGTCGTCGAGGCTACTCATGCGGTAGTTGGGAAAGTTGCGACCCAGTTTCCAGGGGCGGGCATCGTAGCCCCAGCGGTCGAGCCAGCCGCGCAGTGACGACATGCAGCCATCGGCGCCGCCAAAACCGGGCAGGGTCATTACCGGGTGGCCGTCGCCGCGGGGAGCGCGCGAAAGAAATGGACGCGCTACGAGCAACTTTTCGTACTCAAACAATGCGCGCAGAGGTTCAGTCAGTGATTGTGTTAGCGGGGGCGGAGTGGGTCCTTGCATACAGCGGTTTCCCTTCTGTTTTTTACAATGTAGTCGCTATTGCTGATGTCGACAATGAAAAAAACGAGGGGAAATATAGCCTTAACATGGTCTTAACACAGTTGGAATAGCGCCGGGCGGAATGCTGTCACGCGGGAATGGTACGCTCGTCGGCCCAGGCGCGCAGCGCCGCGATTTTTTCCGCCATTACCACCGACAACGGGCTGGTCTTGCTGATTTCGTTGAGCAGGTGATCGTTGGCCATGGGCTGGTTCTGCGCGGCGGCGGTGTACAGTGCCGACACAATGGCCTGTTCGATCTCTGCGCCGGAAAAACCGTCGCAGGCATCGCCCAGTCGCTCCAGGTCAAAATCCTCCAGCGGCTGGCGGCGTTTTTCCAGATGGATGCTGAGAATTTCCCGGCGCACTTCGGCGTCGGGTAGGTCGACAAAAAAGATTTCGTCCAGCCGCCCCTTGCGCACCAGTTCCGGCGGCAGCCCGCTGATGTCATTGGAGGTGGCAACCACGAACACCGGCGTTTTGCGCTCGGCCATCCAGGTGAGTACGGTACCCAGCACCCGCCGCGAGGTGCCGTCGTCGTTCTGGCCAACGGCCATGCCTTTTTCAATTTCGTCCAGCCACAGCACGCAGGGCGACATGGTGTCGGCCAGGCTCAGCGCCTCGCGCAGGTTCTTTTCGGTTTCGCCAATGTACTTGTTGTACAGCGCGCCGAAATCCAATCGCAATAGTGGCACGCCCCACATGCCGGCCACCGCCTTGGCGGCCAGACTCTTGCCGCCGCCCTGTACGCCCAGCAGCAAGATGCCTTTAGGGCTGTCCAGCTCGCCGCGGCCCATAAAGGCCTCACGGCGATCGCGCAGCCACTGCTTGAGGTTGTGCAGGCCGCCGACGGCGGAGAACTTTTCGGTGTCGTACTCGAAGCTGAGTACGCCCTCCAGGTCCATCAGCTGGAACTTGGCCTTGTTGATCTCGGGGATGTCGGCATCGGTGATGGCGCCATCATCCTGGATGGCGGCGCGCACCAGCCGGCGTGTGTCGTCGAAGGTCAGCCCGCGCAGATTTTTCACCAGCTGCTGCAGGGTACTGCTGTCGGATTTCACCTTGTGGCCACCGTTGTGTTTGCTCCAGGCCTTGGCTTCCTCGCGCACGATGGCCAGGGTCTGTTCCTCGGTGGGCAGCGACAGGTTGAAGGTGGCTGACAGGCGATTGAGCTCGGGCGGCAGCTCGATAGCGTGGCTGAGCAGCACCACTGTGTGCGGCGCCTGCTGGTAGTTGAAGGCGATGTCTTTCAGAAAGCGCACAATCTTGGGATCGCGCAGGTAGGGGTGCAGGTCGCAGAGCACGTATACCGCGGGGTCACGTTCCTGCTTGATGGCGGCCAGGGCCTGCTCGGGCTCGCAGAGGTTGTCGCCATTGACCACGCGGTGGCCGAAGCCAAGGCGATTGAGGCCTTCGGTGACTGACCAGCAGAACAGCGGCAGCCGCTTTTTCATGGCCACGCGGGTGAGCAGTTCCAGCGCGCGTTTTTCTTCGTAGGACTCCAGCGCAATCAGCGGAATGCGCGAGTCGATGATCAGGCCGATGTCGTGTGCGTCTTTCATGGCGCAACAACATAAACGGCGACGGCCGTTAGCACAAGAGCCCGAAAGCACAAGAGGGCGGCGCCCAGGCGCTGCCCTCGATCGTGGCGTTTGTGACCGGCGCGGGTTAGTTGCGTGCCGATGCTCCGATCAGCTGCGCCGCTGCGGGCCGGCCGTCGCCCTGCAGCGCCACCACCACCGTGGCCACGGTCAGGAACAGCGGGTATTCCCAGCCGCCGCCTTCGGCGCTGAACACCCAGCCTACACTCCAGTGGGCCCAGGTGGCGCCCAGTGCGATCGGTATCAGCGCCAGTGCCGCCAGTCGACTCTGGTAGCCCAGCAGCAGCATGGCGCCGCCCACCGCCTCGATGAAGAAGGTGCCGTAGGCGGCAGCGGCTGGCAGACCCAGCGAGTCAAAAAAGGCCACGGTGCCGGGCAGGGTGAAGACAAACAGCTTCAGGTAGACACTGTGTGCGAGATAGATGATGCCCAGGCTGATGCGCAGCAGCGCGGTGCCCTGGGGGCCGTAGGATTGTTGAAGAGCTGTGGTGTTCATGGCGAATACTCCGTTGAGTGGTTGATGTCGTGCATTTTTGCAATTGCGCTGATGCATTGAAATTCCATGAAATTGCATATTAACTTTGCAAAAATGCAAAGCGCGTTGGAGCCGGCATCGTGCTTCACTGTGATCGCAGCCAGCGGTGGCTGTGTCACAGCGGGGTCAGCGACAGGAGAGGACAAATGGGATTGCTGGTTGAAGGTAAATGGGTCGACAAGTGGTACGACACCGAGAGCCACGGTGGTGAGTTTATTCGCGAGGACAGCCAGTTTCGCGCAACCATAGGCAGCGCGGCGCACCCTGCCCAAGCGGGCCGCTATCACCTGTATGTGTCGCTGGCCTGCCCCTGGGCGCACCGCACACTGATTTTGCGCCGGCTCAAGGGGCTGGAGCCGCTTATTGATGTGTCGGTGGTTAGCCCGCTGATGGGCGCCCAGGGCTGGAGCTATGATGAGAGCGAGGGTTCCACGGGTGAGCCCCATTACGGCTTCGAGCACCACCACCAGCTCTACACCCTCAATCGCGCCGATTACAGCGGTCGCGTCACGGTGCCGGTGCTGTGGGACACCCAGTCTCGGCGCATCGTCAACAACGAGTCGGCAGAGATTATCCGCCAGTTCAACAGCGCCTTTGACGCGCTCACCGGCAACCGCGACGACTACTATCCCGAGTCGTTGCGCGCCGAGATCGACCGCGTCAACGACCGCGTTTATCGCGATGTTAACAACGGCGTGTACCGCGCGGGCTTCGCCACCACACAGCAGGCCTACGAGCGCGCCTACCACAACCTGTTCGACGCCTTGGACTGGCTGGAGGCACGCTTGTCGGCGCAGCGTTTTGTTGCCGGCGAGCGGATCACCGAGGCTGACTGGCGCCTGTTTACTACCCTGATTCGTTTCGACAGCGTCTATTTCGGGCACTTCAAATGCAATCGCCAGCAGCTGGAAAATTTCCCGGCGCTGTCAAATTACCTGCGCGAACTCTACCAGTGGCCGGGGGTGGCCGAGACTGTCGACTTCGGCCATATCAAACTCCACTACTACGCCAGCCATCGCGGCATCAATCCCACCGGCATTGTGCCGCTGGGGCCGGAGCTCAATTACAGCCTGCCCCACGACCGCGCGCATCTGCCCGGCTACGACGCAGCGGGCAAAGCCCTGTGAAGGTGGTCGCTGCGATAGGGAGACTGTTGTGAAAGACTGGGACGACCTGCGCTATTTTCACGCAGTGGCCGAGGGCGGTTCACTCAGTGCCGCCAGCCGCCGGCTCAGCGTCAATCACTCCACCGTGTTTCGGCGCATCAATCAGCTGGAGCAGCGCCTGGCGGTTAAACTGTTTGATCGTCATGACAACCGCTACCTGCTGACCGAGGCTGGTGAACAGCTGCATGCCAAGGCACAGGGGCTGGCGGCCATCATCGATGATATCGACCGCAACGTGGCCGGGCGCGACACCCTGATGGAGGGGCGTATTCGCCTGACCTGTCCCGAGAGTTTTGCCGAGGCGGTGCTGCCACCGCTGATTCGCCAGTTTCAGGCACAGTATCCGGGCGTGACAGTGGAGCTGCTGGTGGGGCAGGAGGATTTTGACCTGTCGCGGCGCCAGGCCGATATCGCCCTGCGCGCCACCAATAAACCGCCGGAACACCTGGTGGGACAGCAGGTGGGCAGCGTGCCCTGGCACTTCTTTGGGCGCCGCCGCTTTGCCCGCAATACCCCCGCCATGTTGCCCGACCGCGATGCCACCGAACTGCCACTGATCGCGCCTTCGGGGGCGCTGTTGCGGGTGCCGGCCTGCCAGTGGCTGGAAAAACACAGGGCGCGCTTTCATGTGGTGGCCAGCGCCAACGCGCTGCCGGCAATGGCGGCGCTGGCGCGCGCCGGCATCGGCATTGCGCTGTTGCCGGAGGAAGTGGCGGCGGGGCTGCAGCGCATCGCCACGCCGGCGCGGGAGCTAAGCAGTGCGCGCTGGTTGCTGATTCACCCGGATATGCGCCACAACCTGCGCATTCAAACCTTTATGCGTTTCCTGCGCGAGCGGCTTGCTTGAGCTGCGGCGGGGGAGTGTGACTTTGCAAGTGGTCGTTGAGCCGGTCACTGATCGCCATGGTCCAAGCCTCGATCACCGGCAGCAGATCGCAGCGCTCGGCGTCAGAAGGCGCAGAAAACTGCCAGTAGGCACTGGTATTGCTGCGCTGCCTG
>JBFHRT010000107.1:0-6947 GCA_041591575.1 Spongiibacteraceae bacterium | reverse complement strand
TAACAACAGTGACAGGGCGGCGTCGGTCATTTGTGGATACTCGCTATTTCATCGTCACTGAGGGCGCGATAGTCGCCCGGCGCCAGCGCGGGGTCCAGCTTGATGTCGCCGATGGCTTCGCGGTGCAGCGCGGTGACTTGATTGCACACCGCCGCAAACATGCGTTTTACCTGGTGAAAACGTCCCTCACAGATGCGCAACCGCGCCCGCGTTTCGCCAAGAATCTCCAGCTCCGCCGGCAACGTGCGCCGCTTTTCATCATCCAGAAACACGCCGTTGGCGAAGGTCTCTATGGTCTTGTCAGCGATGGGCTGCGCCGTTTCCACATAGTAGCTCTTCCAACAGGCGCGCCGCGGCGCCATCACCGCGTGCGCCCACTGGCCGTCGTCGGTGATCAGCAGCAGGCCGGTGGTATCAATATCCAGACGCCCGGCGATATGCAGCTTGTCAGCGTTGTCCTCGAAGATCAGTTCCAGTGCGGTGGGATGAAGGCGGTCGCGGGTGACACTGACATAGCCGGGGGGCTTGTTGAGCATGAAATAGCGATGCCCGGCGGCGCGCAGCGCGCAGCCCTCCAGCAGCACCTCGGCATCGGCATCGACCAGAAAACCGGGGTCGGTGATGACCTCATCGGCCACCTCCACCACGCCGCGCTTGATCAGCTTTTTGGCTTCACTGCGGGAGAAATCGGTGACGGCGGCGAGGTATTTGTCTAGTCGTAAGGGCTTGTCCAGTCTCAGGGGCTTGTCGGCCATGGCGGCATCGTCGCTCAATACAGAGGGCGCATGGTAGAGGAGCGCGGCGGCCTTGCAAAGGCTAGTGCCTAGATTTACGGCGCCGTAAACGAAAACTCCCGCCAAGTGGCGGGAGTTTCGACAAACGCTTTCGCTGTCGTGTTACTGGACGCTGGCGTTCGCCTTGGCAGAGGCGTCTACCGATACGCTGCTGCGAACGTCCGCGGCCGCGTCCGCCGCCTGCTTGGCCTTCATTTTGGCGTCAGCCTTGGCTTGTGCGGCCTTGGCAGCACCGGCTTCGGCCTTGGCCTCGGCCTTTGCCTTGGCTTCGGCAGACTTTTCTGCGGCCGCCTTTTCGTCGGCATCGGCCTTGGCGTCAGCCTTGAGGCTCACTTCGCTGTCGCCCACCTTCACACCGGCGTCAGCGCCCAGGTTCACACCGATAGCCATGGCGCTGCCGGCACCCATCATCAGTGCCAAAGCCAGTGCCAGTCGCTGTTTAGTTTGCATGTTCGCTCTCCTCGCTACATTTATTGTGCAGGCCATTGTAGCCAGCCCAACGGCGGTGAACAGCGAACACATCACGCACAGCGGCCAAAGTGTGAATATTCACACTCGGCGGTTCAACAACTTAGCGACTTAGCAGCCAGCGGGTGATTTTCTTGCGGGTGGCCATGTCGTCGTCGCTGAAGGGCGGATAGGCACCCTTGGGATCGACCCGGGTGGACTTGTCCACCACGCCGCGCGGGTGACACATATTGTCGAAGCTGTGCTTGCCGTGGTACGCGCCCATGCCGGAGTGGCCAACACCGCCGAAGGGCAGGTTGGGATTGCCCGCCTGCATCATGATGGCATTGATGGAAACGCCGCCGGAGTTGCAGCGGTCCAGTACCGAATTGGCCTGGGTGCGGTCTTCGGTGAACAGGTACAGCGCCAGCGGGCGCTCGCCGGCGTTGATCATCGCGACCACCTCGTCCAGCGAGTCGTAGGCGAACATCGGCAGCAGCGGGCCGAAGATCTCGTCCTTCATCACCGGCGCATCCAGCGGCACATTGGCCATCAGCGTGGGGCCGATGTAGTTCTTGTCCTCGATAATGTCGCCGCCGTAGACCACCTCGCCACCGCCTTGCAGCAGCGCTTTCAGCCGCTGCACGTGGCGGCTGTTGATAATGCGCGAGTAGTCACTGCTCTGACTGGCGTCCGTTCCAAAAAACTCGACGATGGAGGCCTTGAGCTTCTCTACAAAGCTGTTGTAGATGCTGTGCTCGATCAGCAGGTAGTCCGCCGACACACAGACCTGGCCGGCGTTATTGGCGAACTTGCCCTCGACAATGCGGCGCGCGGCCACGTCGAGATTGGCCTTGGCGGTAATCACCGTGGGGTTCTTGCCACCCAGCTCCAGGGTCACCGGGGTCAGGTGCTTGGCGGCGGCGGCCATCACGATCTTGCCCACCGCGCTGTTACCGGTGTAGAGGATCTTGTCGTAGCGCTGATCGAGGGCATCAGTGGTCTCAGCCACGCCGCCCTCGATCACCTGCACCGCCTGCGGGTCCAGGTACTGGGGGATGTATTTGGCCAGCAGCGCCGACACCCGCGGCGACACCTCGGAGGGTTTGATCAACGCGGTGTTGCCGGCGGCGATGGCGCCCACCAGCGGCCCCAGGGTCAACTGCACCGGGAAATTCCAGGCGCCGATGATCAGCACCACCCCCAGCGGCTCGGGGCGGATATAGCTCTTGGCCGGGTGGATGTGGATGGGCGTGCCCACGCGCTTGGGCTTCATCCACTTCTTCAGGCGCTTGCGCGCGTGGATGGCCTCGGAGCGCACAAACAGGATATCGCCGGCGTAGCAGTTGAACTCCGACTTGCCCGAGTCCTCATACAGCGCCTGCATCAGCTCGTCTTCTTTGTCGTCCAGCAGGTCGATGATGCGCTGGATCTGCTGCATGCGCCATTCATAGGGGCGGGTGATACCGCTGTTGAAGCCGTCGCGCAGCGACGCCACCATGGCCGCCGCCTGGCTCTGCTGGGGGGGAATCTCGTGTAGGGCTTCGCTGCTCATTGGTCCTTCCTCGGTCAGTGATAGTGCTGTTCTTGTCGTTATGGATTGTTTGGCGAGCGGCGCGCAGGGCGCCGCCGGCGAACCATTATAGGCCGCCGGCAAGGGAGAAAAATGGACAGCAGGTTAAGATCTGTACTGGGTCCCGGATCAGAAACAGCGCACGGTGGTGCCAGCCGAGGGCGGAGGATTCCCTACAGCGTCACTCCGGCGAAAGCCGGAATCCAGGAGTGCAGGCCACTGAGCGCACCCCCGCTTCGTTCTGCTGCGGGGCCGCCATCCCTGGATCCCGGATCGCTAAAAGCGCGTCCGGGATGACGATGAAGGAAGACAGGTGCGGCTCCAGGCGGAATGCAGCCGCAGCTACATCAATGCTCGCGGGTGGCGCGGAACACGATATCCGGGTGGCGCTCCTGGGTGAGCTGCAGATTGACCCGGGTGGGCGCCAGGTAGGTGAGGTGACCGCCGCCGTCGATGGCCAGGTTGTCGCTGCACTTGCGCTGGAAGTCCTGCAGCTTCTTGGCATCGTCGCAGTCCACCCAGCGCGCGGTCTGCACGTTGACCGGCTCGTAGATGGCCTCCACCTTGTACTCGTCCTTGAGGCGGTAGGCCACCACCTCGAACTGCAGCACACCGACGGCGCCGACGATCATGTCGGAGTTGTTCAGCGGCATAAACACCTGGGTGGAACCCTCCTCCGACAGCTGCTGCAGGCCCTTCTGCAGCTGCTTGGACTTGAGCGGATCGCGCAGGCGGATGCGGCGGAACAGTTCCGGCGCAAAGTGCGGAATGCCGGTGTATTTCAGCTCCTCGCCCTCGGTGAAGGTGTCGCCGATCTGGATGGTGCCGTGGTTGTGCAGGCCGATGATATCGCCGGAGCAGGCCTCCTCCACCAGCTCGCGGTCGCCGGCCAGGAAGCTGACCGCGTCGGCGATTTTCACGTCCTTGCCGATGCGGGTGTGGCGCATCTTCATGCCCTTGCGGTAGGTGCCGGAGCAGATGCGCATAAAGGCGATGCGGTCGCGGTGCTTGGGGTCCATGTTCGCCTGGATCTTGAACACGAAGCCAGAAAACTTGTCCTCGGTGGGCTCCACGTGGCGGCTCTCGGTGTCGCGGCCGATGGGCGCCGGCGCCCACTCGACAAAGCCATCCAGCATTTCGCGCACACCGAAGTTGGCCAGGGCGGTGCCGAAGAACACCGGCGTCAGCTTGCCGGCCAGGTAGTCCTCCACCTCGAAAGCGTGGCTCGCGCCGCGCACCAGCTCGATCTCGTCGCAGAAATCGGCGTGCTCGTCACCCAGCAGCTCGCGGGCGGCGTCGCTATCCAGGCCCTCGATGCGAATGTCCTCGGGAATGGTCTTTCCCTTGCCTGGCTGGAACACGTGGATGGTGTCGGTGTAGAGGTTGTACACACCCTTGAAGCCCTGGCCCATGCCTACCGGCCAGTTGATGGGTGCGGCCTGAATATCCAGCACCTCTTCAACCTCGTCCAGCAGCTCAATGGGGTCGCGGATGTCGCGGTCCATCTTGTTGATGAAGCTGAGAATGGGGGTGTCGCGCAGCCGGCACACGTTCATCAGCTTGATGGTGCGGTCCTCGACGCCCTTGGCGCCGTCGATCACCATCAGCGCCGAGTCCACCGCGGTCAGCGTGCGGTAGGTGTCCTCGGAGAAGTCCTCGTGACCGGGGGTGTCCAGCAGGTTGACGGTGCGGCCGTTGTAGGGGAATTGCATCACCGAGGAGGTCACCGAGATGCCCCGCTCCTGCTCCATGCTCATCCAGTCTGAGGTGGCGGCGCGGTCGTTTTTCTTGCCCTTGACGGTACCTGCCACCTGAATCAGGTTGCCGAACAGCAGCAGCTTTTCGGTGATGGTGGTCTTACCGGCGTCTGGGTGAGAGATGATGGCAAAGGTGCGGCGCTTGGCCACTTCCTCGGTAAAGCTGCTCATGGGCTGGAGTCACTGCTGGTGGGATGGTCGGGCGCCGATTATACCCGCGCAGCGCCGCAAGCCCAACAGGATAGCCATTAGCCCAACAGGACCGCCGTCAGCCCAACCAGATCAGCTGCGGCAATGTGCCGCAGGAGCTCCGTGCTCGGCTGCCTTATAATGCTCGCTTCAATTCTGGAGGCCCTGGGTGGAACCAACACTTTCCCTGCCGCTGGCGGCGGCCACCGTCAATCTGCGGCGCATTCTCGCCATACGCGCGCTGGTGCTGGCGCTGCAGGTGGGTGCAGCGGTACTGGCCCATGTGCTGGCCGAGCTACCGCTGCCCTACCCAACGCTCACCGCCATCTTCGTGCTGATTGGCGCGCTCACCGGGCTCAGCTGGTGGCGCACCCACCGCGACTGGCCGGTCACCGACGCCGAATACGCCGCCCACCTGATGGTGGATATCCTTGGCCTCAGTGCGGTGCTGTATTTTGCCGGCGGTGCCAGCAACCCTTTTATCTCCTACTATCTGGTGCCGCTGAGCATCGCCGCCGCTACCCTGCCCTGGCGCTACAGCTGGCTGATCGCCGGCCTCTGCCTGCTCGCCTACAGCCTGCTGCTGTTTCACTACCAGCCACTGGAAACCCTGGCCCCGCACCACGGCCACACCGGCCAAGGCCTCAACCTGCATGTCGTCGGTATGTGGGGCAATTTCCTGGTCAGCGCGGTGCTGATCACCTACTTCGTGGTGAAGATGGCCGCAGCCGTGCGCGAGCGCGAGGCGGCGCTGACCGAGCACCGCGAAGCGCAGCTGCAGGACGAACAGCTGCTGGCGCTGGCGACCATGGCCGCCGGCACCGCCCACGAACTGGGCACCCCGCTCAACACCATGACCGTGCTGGTCGACGAGCTGCGCGCGGAGCACGCCGGGCAGGCAGCACTGCAGACTGACCTGACCACCCTGAGTGGGCAGCTGGCACTGTGCCGAACGCGGCTGAACTCGCTGGTCAGCACCGCCCGCCACTACAGCGAACACAGTGCCGCGCCGGTGACGCTGGCAGATTTTGCCGCGCAGCTGCGCGAGCAGTGGCAGCTGATGCGCCCTTCCACAGCACTGCGGCTGGAACTGGCGGCAGATAATGCCCTGGCACTGGCCGCCGATAAACGCCTGGAGCAGAGCCTGTTCAACCTGCTCAATAACGCCGCCGACGTCAGCCCCGGCGAGGTCGAACTGCGTATCGCCGTAGCGAGCGACGAGCTGCTGTTCGCCATCAGTGATCGGGGGCCGGGTATACCGCTGGAGCAGGCCGACGAACTGGGCCGCCCCTTTGTCACCACCAAGGGCCGCGGCCTCGGCCTGGGACTGTTTCTCAGCCACAGCACCGCGCGGCGCTACGGCGGCAGCCTCACCTGGTTTGAGCGCGAAGGCGGCGGCAGCCGAGTGGAACTGCGCTTGCCGCTAGCGCGCGTTGCCGCCACAATCGACCCATGACAAGCCCACAGTTGCTACTGGTGGACGACGACCCCACTTTCGTCGACGTGCTGGCCCGCGCCTTCAGCCGCCGCGGCTTTGAAGTGCTGCGCGCCCACAGCGTTGACGAGGCATTGCAGGTCAGCGCGGGGCAGCCGCTGTCCAAGGCCGTGGTGGACCTGAAAATGGAGAGCAGCAGCGGCCTGGACCTGATCACCCCGCTGCTCGAGCACCACCCGGACATCGACATCGTTATTCTGACCGGCTATTCCAGCATCGCCACCGCGGTGGAGGCCATCAAGCGCGGCGCCTGCAACTACCTGTGCAAGCCCGCCGGCGCCGACGAAATCCTCGCCGCCTTCGACAGTCCCGCACAGGCGCCGGAGCCGGCCATCGCCGAACAGCCGCCGTCACTGGAGCGACTGGAATGGGAACATATCCAGAAAGTGCTGACCGCCAACGACGGCAATGTCTCCGCCACCGCCCGCCAGCTGGGCATGCACCGCCGCACCCTGCAGCGCAAGTTGCAGAAGCGGCCGGTGAGGAGATAGCGCGAAACGCTGGACGGGAGACGGGAGACGGAAGACGCAAAAGCAGGTTGCTGTGCGCTGTGCGTGCGGCTCGCCGGCATACATGCCGATGGAATCGCACGCTCGTGTAGGTGCGGATTTATCCGCACATCGGGTGCCGGTGCCGCGTCATTGTGCGGATAAATCCGCACCTACAGCGTCTCCCGTCTCCCGTCCAGCGTC
>JBFHRT010000106.1:0-6964 GCA_041591575.1 Spongiibacteraceae bacterium | reverse complement strand
GTACCCTCGAGGACATATTAATGTGCTAGATCGCGGGCAGCTCGAAGCGCTCTGCTGCGAGTGCTACGCCGTCGTTAAAAAAGAAACGGATCGATTGTTAACTTGGCACCCTAACAATTCAACGACTGATAGTTAAAGGGTTTGCGGCCGTCGGACTTGGGTCATGTTATACAGGTAGTAGCCCGTTCATATTCGTTCCATTGGACTTCACCCCCCTTAACAAGTAAGCACCGGCAGTCGCCGCCCTGCGTCGCAACGGCTACGTTCCCCTAGGCAAAACCACTACCCCCCGAGTTTGGCTGAAAGGGGGTTACCGACAGCCCGCTGCACGGCAGCACCAACACCCCCTGGAACCCGACCAATACCGCCGGCGGCTCCAGCGGTGCCAGCGCGGTAGCCGTCGCCCTGGGCATGGATCCACTGGCGCTAGGCACCGACGCCAGTGGCTCTATTCGCATCCCCGCCACTTTCTGCGACCAGGAAGTGATCGAGCTGATCGGCCCCAACACTTACGGCGTGGTGCTCAACTCACCGGGCAACCCCACCGGCACCCTGTATCCGCGTGAAACGGTCGAAGCCATCGTGCAGGAAGCGGCCTATCGCGGTATCTACGTCATCAGCGACGAGGTCTACGACCACCTGATCTACGACGGCCGCGCCTATCCCAGCGTGCTGTCCTGCTGCAGTGACCTGGACCATGTCATGGTCATCAGCAGCTTCTCCAAAACTTTCAGCATGGCCGGTATGCGCGTGGGCTGGCTTATCGCCAGTCAGGGCGCCATCAGGAAACTGCGGCGCTACCATATGTTCACCACCACCGTCGCCAACACCCCCAGCCAGTGGGGCGGCGTAGCGGCCCTGCGCGGCCCGCGCGATTCCATCGACACCATGATTGCCGAGTACACCCGCCGTCGCGACCGCCTGCTGGAACTGGTGGATCACACCCCCTACCTGAAGGGCTATTGCCCGGAGGGCGCCTTTTACCTGTTTCCCACCCTGCCGGAAGGCGTCAACGGCACCAACGTGGCCCTGAGCATGCTGCGCGAAATCGGCGTGTGCACCATTCCCGGCGATACCTTCGGCGAGGCCCTGCCCAATGCCCTGCGCATCAGCTACTCCACTTCGCTGGAAAACATCGAGGCGGCCTTCGCGCGGATGATTCCCTGGCTGGAGCAACAAGACTTTTCCTGATACTGTCGCGGCCATGACTCTACTCATTATTTATGTGCTGGTGGCCCTGGGCTTCTCGTTTCTGTGCTCTATTGCCGAGGCGGTGATACTCAGCGTCAACCCATCCTATGTCGCGCTGCTGGAAAAAAACCACTGGCGAACCGGCCACGCGCTGCGCCAGATGCTGGACGACATTAACCGGCCGCTGGCCGCCATTCTCACCCTCAACACCGTTGCCCACACCATCGGCGCCGCCGGTGCCGGTGCCCAGGCCGCCGCGGTGTTCGGCAGCGCCTATGTCGGCATTGCCTCGGCGGTACTCACTCTGTTGATTCTGGTGTTTTCAGAAATCATCCCCAAAACCCTGGGCGCTTATTACTGGCGCCGCCTGGTGCCGGGCACGGTGTACGGCCTGCGCCTGCTGATCCCGCTGATGCTGCCCTTCGTCAAGCTGTCGGAGCTGATCACCTCGCGCTTTGCCGCCCACTCCAATATCACCGGTTTCAGCCGCCGCGAGTTTGCCGCCCTGGCCGAGCTCGGCGGTGAGGAAGGCAAGCTGGAAGAGCGGGAAATCAAGATCGTCAAAAACCTGCTGCACCTGCGCGACACTCGGGTGAAAGACGTGATGACCCCGCGTATGGTCATGTTCAGCCTGCCCGAAACCTCAACAGTCGGCGACTATATCGAGCAGCACGGCGAGCGCCGCTTCTCGCGCGTTCCGGTCTACGGCGACCACCCGGAGGCCATCAGCGGTTTTGTCTTGCGCACGCAACTGCTCAGCGCCCAGGCCGAGGGCAAGAGCGAGCGACCATTGACCGACTTCCTGCTGGAACTGCCCGCACTGCCCGACAAAACCTCGCTGTCACATGCCTTCGAATACTTTCTGGAAACTCGCGCGCACATCATGCTGGTGGTGGATGAGTACGGCGGCGTGCAGGGACTGGTAACGCTGGAAGACTTACTCGAAACCCTGCTGGGACTGGAAATTGTCGACGAGGGCGACAGCGTCGCCGATCTACAGCAACAGGCTCGCGACATGTGGCGGCGCCGCGCCAGCGCCATGGGGCTGAGCATTGACGAACCGCCGCCCGGCAACGAGCGCACTGACCCTCAGCACTGATGAATTGCCGTACAAGCGCCCATGAGCAGCGACCGAATCACCACGCCCTATCTGTTTGTGTACGGCAGCCTGCGCAGTCTGCCGGGCGACCGCCTGCACCCGCTGCTTAAACCCTTCGCGCAACTGGTCGAACCCGGCCACTGCTATGGTCGCCTCTATCAGGTACACGCCGATTACCCCGGCCTGGTGCTGGGCGGCGACCCGCAGCAGCGCGTGGTCGGTGAAGTTTACCGCCTGCAGGCGCCGGCACTGGCGCTGGCCCAGCTGGACGATTACGAAGGCTGCAGCCCGCGTTATCGCGAGCCCACCGAGTTCAAGCGAGTGCGGGAAAGCGTCACATTACAATCCGGTCAGAATATCAGCGCCTGGCTATACATCTACCAATGGCAGATCAATAATCAAACGCAGATAGCCTCTGGAGACTATCTCCAGGGCGAGTAAGCCCAGGGCCATTGTCAGCGTGCAAGCCTGGGCTCCACGTCCACGGCAATAATAAAAAAAGACCGCAAAAGGTGTGATTATGGGCAGCCGCAAACACAATCTCCCCATTCCCTTCGGCTGGTTCGGCGTGGCCTACAGCGCAGACCTGCAACCCGGCGACGTCAAACCCCTGCACTACTTCGGCCGCGAAATGGTGATGTTTCGCACCGAGTCTGGCGAAGCCAAGGTGCTCGATGCCTACTGCCCACACCTGGGCGCCCACCTGGGCTACGGCGGCAGCGTCAAGGGCGAACACATCGCCTGCCCGTTTCACGCCTGGGAATTCTCCGGCGACGGCATGTGCCAGCACGTGCCCTACGCCAAACGCATGCCGCCCAAAGTGGTCGACTCACCCTGCATCTATGCCTACCCCACCGTAGAGCGCAACCAGGTGATCTGGGTGTGGTATCACCCCCAGCAGATCGCACCGCTGTTTGACGTGGTCACGCACGAGCGAGTTGGCGACCCCGAATGGACCGAACTGCGCACCTTCGAATGGACCTTTAAAGGACATATCCAGGAAACCGCCGAAAACGGCTGCGACGCCGCCCACTTTCTTTACGTACACGGCAACGCCGATATCCCCAAGGGCGAGGTGGTGCACGACGGCTTCCAGCGCCACGCTCACTTCGTCAACAAAGCGCCGGATATCGACGAGAACGGCCAGTTCGACACCACCGGCACGCGCTGGCGCGAATCCTACCTGCAGACCTCCAGCAACGGCCCCGGTCAGACCTGGCAGAGCTTCAGCGGCCTGTTTGAAATTTTTATGATGGGCATTGTCACCCCGGTGGATGCCGAGACCGTGCAGCTGCGATTTGCCTTCACCCAGCCGCGCTCCCAGAACGAGGCCCAGGGCCTGCTGTCCAACGCCGTGGTGGACGAAATTGCCCGCCAGGTACAGCAGGACATCCCCATCTGGGAGCACAAAATGTACCGGCCGGAACCGGTGCTATGCGACGGCGACGGCCCCATTGCCCAGTTCCGCAAATGGTTCAGCCAGTTTTACGCGGAAACCAGCGCCGACGCCGACGCGGCGTGAAGGGAAGACGCAAAACGCTGAACGGGAGATGGGAGACGCAAAGGCCAAGGGCAACCGCGGTCTGACGTCTGACGCCGGAAGTCGGACGCTTAAGGGCAAAAGCAATGCACGCGGCTAATCGCCTTTGGCCTTTGGCCTTTGGCGTCCGACTTCCGACTTCCGACCGCCTTTAAGCGCCTCCCGTCCAGCGTCTAGCCTCCCCCATTTCCCACCCCACCGACCACTATTCACAAAATGAATGACAACCCCGTAAACTTGTAAATCGGGGCTATACGTGGCTAAATGACAACCCCCTCCGCAGTCAACAGCCATCACAGTCAACGGAAGTCACTTATGTCATCGGATTCTGTATACATCGTCAGCGGTGCACGCACGCCCATGGGCGGCCTGTTGGGCAGCCTCAGTGGCGCCACCGCCGTAGAACTGGGCACCACTGCCATCGCCGAAGCGGTCAAGCGCTCTGGCCTCAGCCCGGAAGAGATTGAAGAAGTCACCATGGGCTGTGTTCTGCCCGCCGGTCTCAAGCAGGGTCCGGCTCGCCAGGCGGCTCTCGGCGCCGGCATCCCCAAGACCACCGGCGCGGTTACCATCAACAAGCTGTGCGGCTCCGGCATGCAGGCCACCATTTACGCCCACGACTCCATCAAGGCCGGCACCTGTTCCATCGCCCTGGCCGGCGGCATGGAGAGCATGAGCAACGCGCCCCACCTGGTACTGGGCGCCCGCGGCGGCGTCGGCACCGGCAACAAGGGTCTGGAAGACCACATGTTCTTCGACGGCCTGCAAGACGCCTACACCGGCAACATGATGGGCCACTTCGCCCAGCAGACCGCGGACGACAACGGCCTGAGCCGTGAAGAGATGGACGCCTACGCCATCGAATCCCTCAAGCGCGCCCAGGCCGCCATCGCCGACGGCTCGCTGGAGGCGGAAACCGCCCCGGTCACGCTGAAAACCCGCAAGGGTGAGATCGTGGTCAAAGACGACGAACAGCCGCTGAAAGGCAACGCCGATAAAATCCCGACCCTGCGTCCGGCCTTCAAGAAAGACGGTACCATCACCGCCGCCAACGCCAGCTCCATCTCCGACGGTGCCTCCGCGCTGATTCTGATGAGCGGCGAGGAAGTGGAAAAACGCGGCATCAAGCCGCTGGCTCGCATAGTCGCCCACGCCCGCAACTCTCACGAGCCCGAGCTGTTCACTACCGCTCCCATCGGCTCCATGCAGAAAGTCCTGCAGAAAGCCGGCTGGTCGCGCGAAGACGTGGACCTGTGGGAAATCAACGAAGCCTTCGCCATGGTCACCATGCTGGCTATCCGCGAACTGGGTCTGGACCCGACCAAGGTCAATGTTCACGGCGGCGCCTGTGCCCAGGGCCACCCGGTTGGCTCCACCGGCTCACGCATCATCATCAGCCTGATTTACGCCCTGCAGAAGTACGGCAAGAAGCGCGGCGTCGCTTCCCTGTGCATCGGCGGCGGCGAAGCGTTGGCCACGGCCATCGAGCTGGTCTAAACCGCCGCTCAACTAGCTACCGCGAAAAGCCCTCCACCCGGAGGGCTTTTTCGTTATGGCCTACCAGCAGAGATCGCAACCCCGCCCCTGCGTAACAGCCCCGCTAACAATCATTGCCCCCCACTTTTGCGCGAGCGCTGGCCATTACACGAACGTCAGCAACCGCGAGAAGCTAAACGAACTGTCATCCACCGCCAGCCTCCACACTTAAAACACGTGTTACAATTCGCACCGCTATCGCCACCCCAAACCGCTTTTGGGTTCATGGTTTTCACCAGTGAATTGCCTGAGTTTCCAATGCCAATACACGCCAACACCACTCACCCTGAACATATACAACCACCGCGCCGGCACCGCACAGTGCTCGCTGCCTGCCTCGCGCTGTTGGCAACGGCGCCGCCGTCGCTCGCCCACCTAGAGGAAACCCTGGTGCACGGCCGCCGTTATAGCCTGCAGGGCGAATCCCTGTCGGCTTCTGAAGGCGTCATTGGCCCGCAAGAGATCCAGCTGCGCCCGATGCTGCGCACCGGCGAGGTTCTGGAATTTGTGCCGGGCATGGTGGTGACCCAGCACAGCGGCTCCGGCAAAGCCAACCAATATTTCCTGCGCGGTTTTAACCTCGACCACGGCACCGATTTCGCCACCACGGTGGATGGCATGCCCGTGAACATGCGTAGCCACGGCCACGGCCAGGGCTATACCGACCTGAACTTTATCGTGCCCGAGTTCGTCGCCCATATCAGTTACCAGAAAGGCGCCTACCGCGCCGCCAGCGGTGATTTTTCCGCAGCGGGATCCGCGCAATTCGAACTGGCCGACCGCCTGCCCCGCTCGCTACTGTCGGTCGAGCTGGGCGCCGACAACTACCGGCGCCAGGTCGCCGGTATCAATATCGACACCGGCGGTGACCACTCCCTGTTGCTGGGCGCCGAACTGCAGCGCTACGACGGCCCCTGGCGGGACATCCGCGAGGATATCGACAAGCGCAATGGCCTGCTGCGCTACAGCGGCCCTGCCGCCGGCGGCCAACTGGCCCTGACCCTGATGGCCTACGAAAACCAGTGGAACGCCGCCGACCAGATTCCCCAGCGCGCGGTGGATCAGGGGCTGATCGACGAGCTGGGTTCCATCGACACCAACGTGGGCGGCGAATCAGACCGCTACAGTCTTTCCGGCAGCTGGCAAAACACCCACTGGCGCGCCAGTGCCTATGTCATCGACGCCAGCCTGGAGCTGTTCAGTAACTTCACCTACCAGCTGGATGATCCGGCTGACGGCGACCAGTTTGAACAGGTGGACCAGCGCCGGATATACGGTGGTGAAATCAGCCACGACCTCAACCTGACCCTGCAGGATAAAACGCTGGATAGCCGCATCGGCGCACAGTTGCGCTACGACGATATCGATGAAGTGGCCCTGTACCGCAGCCGTGCCCGCCAGCGCCTTGGCACGGTGCGCCAGGATCGCGTCGACGAGTGGTCGCTGGGGCTGTACTGGGACGCGGAACTGGCCATCAACCACCACCTGTCCGCCTCACTGGGGCTGCGCTACGACCACTTGGACGTCGACGTGGTCAGTGACGAGCCCGCCAACAGCGGCCGCGCCGACGACGGCCTGGCCAGCCTCCGCGCCGGGCT
>JBFHRT010000105.1:0-6986 GCA_041591575.1 Spongiibacteraceae bacterium | reverse complement strand
TTTTCGACCGTGTGGCGCAGGGCGTTGCGCAGCAGGTTTTCCAGTGCCGAGTGCAGTTCGCGGGCGGCGCCGCGTACTAGCAGGCTGGGCACATCGCTGTCACAGCGCAGCCGGCAGCCGCGACTGCCGGCTTCCAGCTGGTTGCTATCCACTAAGGTTTGCAGCAGGGCGGCGAGATCGACCGTATCGTTGAGTGCAAGTCGGTGCTGCGGGTTACTGAGCAGCTGGTCGATCATCTCATTGAGCTGTTCGCATTCGTGGCCGATGCGCGCCAGCTCTGCATGATCACCGCTCTTGCGCTGGGCCAAGGCCAGCGCCGCCTGAATGCGTGCCAGCGGGCTGCGCAGTTCGTGTGACACGTCGCGAATCAGTTGCCGCTGCTGCTGTCGGGCGCGGTTGAGCTGGTCAGTCATGCTGTTGAAATCGCGGGTGAGTTGCGCGATTTCATCGCTGCGGCCGGAGTCGGGCAGCCGTGTGTCCAGTTCGCCGGCGGCGAGTTGGCGGGTGGCGCTGCGCAGGGTGGCGATGGGGCGGGTATAGCGCCGCACCAACCAGAAACTGACCAGTCCGGTGGCGACCATGGCCAGCAGTAGCCGCAGCCACAGGTGCTGGTGCAGCATCTCCACCACCAGCGGGTGAGGGCGGGGCAGTGCCAGCATCAGCTTGGCCGAGGCCGCCGGGTGTGAGCCGCGCAGCCAGCGCCCCAGTACCAGGTGATTGTCGCGGTGACGGCGCAGGAAAGGGCGCTGCGGTGTCAGCTCGGCTATCAGCGGTTGCAGGCGCTGGCGGGCTCGTTCGCCGGAACTGCCGAGTTCGCCGTGACGATCCTCTAGCAGCCATTCCAGGTTGGCGGGGCGCGAGTTTAGCCAAGCCAGCAGCGCTGCCTGCCCCTGGTGCAGGTAGATTTGCTGCGCCTCGCGCAGCAAATGGCGGTGCTGGCGACGCTGTTGCTCGAAGTGTTGCTGACCGGGGCGGGCGTCGCTGTCCAGCCATTTACCCAGCTGATACGAGGCAAGAATGGCGACCAGAGTGGTGAGCCAGAATCCGAAAAACAGCCGGTAAAACAGTGGGCTCACGGTTGTGACTCCACCGGAGGCGACAGCCGGTAGCCGACTCCGCGCACAGTGTGTATCAGACCCTCGGCGCCGCGGGCCGCCAGTTTGCGGCGCAGGTTGCTGACATGCATGTCGACGCTGCGGTCGTAGGGTGTCAGTTCACGCTTGAGTACCTGCTCGCAGAGAAGTTCTTTGCTCACCACTTCGTCGCAGCGTGCGGCCAGCTCACTGAGCAGGTCAAATTCGGTGCCGGTCAACTCCAGCGCATTGCCCGCAACCAGTACCGTGCGCCGCGCTTTGACAATATGCACCGGGCCGATGTCGATATCAGTCACTGCCGCTGTGGGGGTAGCGCGGCGCAGCACAGCGCGAATTCGGGCGCTGAGCTCGCGCGGATTACAGGGCTTGGGCAGGTAATCGTCGGCGCCCAGCTCCAGCCCGACGATGCGGTCGGTGTCGTCGCCGCGGGCGGTCAGCATGATGATCGGCGTGGTGACCCGCCGCTCGCGCAGCTGGCGCAGTACGTCAAGGCCCTGGGTGCCCGGGAGCATGATATCCAGCACAATCAGCCCATAGTGTTGTTCTGCGACTGTCGTCAGCGCGGCATCGCCAGTGTGCACGCGGTCCACACTAAAGCCTTCCAGGCTCAGGAAGTCGGCCAGCAGTGCACTGAGTTCGCGGTCGTCGTCGACCAGTAGCAAGCGTGTCATGGCGCCTATTTTGCTCAGCCGCCGCGCGTGGTGCCAGTGGATTTACGCGGAATTTACATTTTGCTGACGGAGATTTCCCGTGGCTATCGCTACAGTGAAAGCGTCCGGTCATCGACCGAGGCGTTTAACGACGGTTGCGAGACGTGCATGCGAGCGCGTCACAAGGAGAGCTGTAATGAATGCAAAACCTACCACAAAACCCGCCCGCGTACTGGCTGCCCTGTTGTTATTAGCCGCGGCGCTGGGCGTCGCTGCCGAGCCCCCGGGCGGATTTGGTGAACAGGCCGAGGGCCGGCGCAGCGGCCATCATCACCATCACCAGCGCGGCGATGGCTGGATGACAAAAATGGCTGAGCGTCTGGAGTTGGATGCGGCGCAAAGAGCACAGCTGGAAAGCTTGTTGGTGCAGAGCCGCGAACAGATGAAGCCGCTGCGAGAGCGCAAGCATGCGCTGCACAAGGCTTTGCACGATAGAGGCCTGGAAACGCTGACAGAGGCTGATATTGCCCAGCATAGCCAGGAAGTGGGTGCGATCGCCGCGGAAAAAAGCCGGGTGAGGCTGCAGACCAAGGTGGCCTTTCATCAACTGTTGACGCCTGTTCAGCGTGAGCGCATGCAGGAGCTGAGTGAGGAGCGGCGTGAACGTCATCGGGAGTGGCAAGAGCGGCGCGGTGATCAGAAGCCGCGATAACTGGATTTGTGCTGTGACTGCGGGAGCGCGCTATCCGGGATGAGATTGCCGCGTCGCCTGCGGCTCCTCGCAATGACGGGAGATTTAAGTATTTCACGTCATCGCGAGGAGCGCTTTTCGCGACGCGGCGATTTCTTGGAGCTTGTGCCATGAAGAGGGAGATTGCTGCGTCGCCTGCGGCTCTTCGCAATGACGGCTTCGGTAAAAAGCGCGGTGCTGAAATATACCCCGTCATCGCGAGGAGCGCTTTTCGCGACGCGGCGATCTCCTCGGAGCACTTCCACTCTGGATGAGATTGCCACATCGCCTGCGGCTTCTCGCAATGACGAGGGGGCAGCGGGCTAAAGGCTAAAACGCTCCAGCTCCAGCCGCTCAGCCAGCGCACCGTGGCGCTCCAGTCCCTGCTGGTTGGTAATCACCGCCACGCTGGCTTGTTCCGGTTGCAGGTAGGTTTGTGCCACCCGCTGTAGGTCGGCAATGGTCACCGCCAGCACCCGCTGGCGGAACAGCTGGCGGTGAGCGCGGTCGCGGCCGAACAGGGCATTGTGGAAGTCCTGTTTGGCATCGCCCGCCGGCGATCCCGGTTTGTCCAGTGAGCCGATGACGCCGAGAATGGCCTGTTCCAGGCTCTCTTCACTGTGCTGGGCCGACTGCAGCCAGTCCAGCGCGCGGTCGAAATCGTCCAGGGTCTCGGCCAGTCGCGGATCGCGATAGGAGTAGAAGCGGAACGCGGCGATGGTGGAATCCTGGCTGGCACCGCCGCCGTAGGCACCGCCCTGTTCGCGAATGGCGCGGTGCAAGTAGCCATTGCGCAGGAAGCCGCCGAGCACCGCCAGCGCGGGAGCGTCAGGGTGGGCGCCGGCCACGGTGGGGTAGGCCTTGGCACAGAAATTCACCTGGGTGTTGGCCACCCATAGCTGGCGCGCTGTAGTGCGCACAGGCTCCAGCGCCAGCGCTGCAGCGCCGGCACCAGGCGCGAAGCCCTTCCACAGCTCGGCGGCGCTGCGCTCCAGCTCGGCCAGTTGCTCGTCTTCGGCAATCATCAGCAGCTGGCTGTCGCCGGCCAGCAGTTGCTGGTGGAGCGCGCCGAGCTGCTCGGCTACATGCTGACGCTGCGCCTGCTCTTGCAGGGATTTGTCCAGTGCTTTCACCGCCAGAATGCCGCCAAGTCCAGACAGTTGATGGCTGAGCTGGGCAGCCGGATTCATGCCACTGCAGGCGGCGTTCATGGCCAGCATGTGACCGCTGTTAGTGACCGCACTTTCGCGGCGCGCGCGCTGTTGGGCAATGAGCTCGGCGATACGCTGGTGCTCGTCGAAGCGCACCGACTCCAGGGTGGCGCGCATCAGTTCACTCTGCTGCTGGTGATTGCGCAGCAGCGCCTTGGAGGACAGCACCAAATAACCGCGGGTGTCCTGTTCGTCGTCAACCGTGGCGCGCAGGGTGCTGTAGGCACTGATGCTGCCGCACACCGAGGCCTGCCAGGCCTGGGTGGCGAGGTAGTCGCGCTCGCCGACACCCAGCTCGGTAAGCATGTTGCTGTAAAACGGCATCAGCGCCATGGCCTCACTGGGCAGCTGTGGCAATTGCAGCAACAGCTGCTGATAAACCAGACCATTGGTGCCACGGCCGTAGCAGGTGGTGGCCAGGGCCGCTTCAGCGGCGCGGTGAGAGGGAATCTCCGGAATTTCTGCCGGCACGTCCTCACGACCGACCTTGGGCAGAATTGATTCGTCTTCCTGCAGCTGCTGGCGCTCGGCCAAGGCGGCGGCCTGGGTAACGATGCGGGACTTATCGGCGTCGCTGAGCGCAGCTTTGATCGCGGCCAGGCGGGCGGCCTCGGCGGCGTCGCGGCGGTCGGCCATTTGCGCGTCGGGCGCCATCACCAGGGTCACCCGGTGCGGGTTGTCCAGCAGCAGACGCCGCGCCAGGCCCTTGATGTATTCGGGGTCACGGATGTTCTCGCGCAGCTGTTCAATCACCGGGTCGAGATTGAGCACCGCGATGGCGTCGCCGCGGTGAGTGGCGCTGCCCAGGGCGCTGAGAATGAGCTGCAGGCCATAGGGGTAGCTGTCGCCGCCGATTTCGCGCTGGTGCAGTTCCAGCTGGTGCAGTACGGCTTCCACCTGCTCCTGGGGCACGCCATCTGTTGCTACCTGTTGCAGGGTGTCCAGAATCAGCTGCTCGACCTCGGCGCTGCTGCCGGCTTCGCTGCCCTCCAGGCCGCAGGCAAATACCAGTTCGCGCAGAGAGTCTTCCAAACCGCACAGGGGGGAGGGCGCGCTGCCCAGTTTGGTGGTTTCCAGCACCTGCAGCAGTGGCGAGGCGCTGTTGTCCATCAGCACGCTGGACAGCAGCTGCGCCTCCAGCAGTGCTTGCAGATCGGTGGTTTTGCCCAGCAGCCAGCCCATCACCACATGGGTTTTGTTGTCTAGCGATTCGCTGTCGGTCAGCGGGTAGTATTCCTGCACCCGCAGCGGCGCGTGGTAGCGTTTTTCTTCGGGCACGGCGATCTGTTCATCCAGCGCTTCGAAGCGCGACAGCGCCAGGGTCTCGAATTTCTGCTGGTGATCGGCCGCCGGAATATCACCGAAGGTCATGAAAATGGCGTTGCTGGGGTGGTAGTGGCTGCGATAGAAGGCGCATAGCTGTTCGTAGCTGAGGTCGGGAATGCACTCGGGGTCGCCGCCACTGTTGTGGTGGTAGGTGGTGGTGGGAAACAGGTATTTACACAGTGATTGCCACAGCTGCGAGGGCACTGAGCTCATGGCCCCCTTCATTTCATTGAATACCACGCCCTTGAACTGCAGCTCGCTGTCGGGGTCGTCGGGCGTGGCGAATTCCAGCCGATGGCCCTCCTGGGCGAAATCCAGCGGGTCCAGCCGCGAGAAGAACACCGCGTCGAGGTAGACCTGCAGCAGGTTGTCAAAGTCCTTGCGGTTCTGGCTGGCAAAGGGGTAGGCGGTCCAGTCGGAGCTGGTGAAGGCGTTCATAAAGGTGTTCAGTGAGCGCCTAATCATCATAAAGAAGGGGTCGCGAACCGGGTATTTCTCGCTACCGCACAGGGCGGTGTGCTCGAGGATATGGGCGACGCCGGTGGAGTCGTCGGGCACCGTGCGCAGTGCCACCAGAAAGACGTTTTCGGGGTTGTCGGAAGCCAGGTGGTAGTGGATGGCGCCGGTCTTGCGGTGGCGATATTCCTCGATATCGAGGCCGAGGGAGGCAATGTTTTCGCTGCGAAGGTGTTCAAAAGTCGAATAGGCAGTCATATGGCCGGTTATGCATCCGTCAGTAAAGGGTTTTGCAGATTCTACCGCGTAAAAGTCGCGCTCGCGATGCGTACAGGCGAATTCGCCGGTGTACACTGTCTGCATAGGCAGGAGAAGCAGAAAGGGAGTGGACTATGAGCGCTGGGCTAGTGCGAAGAGGTAGCGGCGGCTTGGTCTCGGGTATGCTGCTGAGCCTGCTGCTAGCACTGGGAGCCTGCTCGGAGCGCGATGGCAGCGTTCCAGCAGGGCAGGGCGAGCCGGCACCGGATGCCGAGCCGGTGACGGTGCCCATTTTGCCGCCGGAACCCAAACCGCAAGCCCCGCTGAACCTGAAGCTGCCTGAAGGCGACGAGGCTGTTGAATCCGAAGGCGACTGGAGCGCGGCGCAGGCGGCGCCACTGCCGGACATGTTCAAGTCTGGCAGTGACGGCGGCGGGCGGGTCAGCGTCGGTGGCCGCGTTTATCTCCGCGAAGAACAGGCCGGTGGCGAGCAGCCCGACTTTGCCGAGGCGGTCGATGGCGGTGAAATCGAAATCCGAATGAAAACCCGGTGACGGTATTGGGAGGCACTCACGGCGATGGCGCAATCTTCAGCACTTCAGGAAACCCGCCAACTTCACTGCCCCTACTGCGGCGAGATCATTAGCGTACTGGTCGATCTCACCGCGCCCAGTCAGCGCTATATCGAGGACTGCGAGGTGTGTTGCCGGCCGATCGAACTGGAGCAGGTGATGGAGCCTGGTGGTGAGGTGGAGCTGATTGCCCGCCGTGATGACGACTGAGGCCTGCTTCAGGGCGTTACGCCGGCTTCACGGGCCGCCGCTCGCGGCGGCAGCGACAGTTTCAAGCGGTAAATATTTGGCCAGTATTTTCCGGTGATCAGCCAGCTGTCAGTAGCAGCGTCATAGGCGATGCCATTGAGCACATCAGCTTGGGCGCTGCGCTGCTTGGCGGGGTAGAGTTCGCGCAGGTCGATGATCTTTACGACCTGGCCACTTTGCTCGTCGATGACCAGCAGGTGATCGCGCTGCCATTGATTGGCGAGAATATAGCCATCGTGCCACTCCAGCTCATTGAGCCAGGGCACGGGGCGGCCGCGATAGTGCACCTGCAACGTGCGCGTGGTGGCCAGGCTGTCCGGGTTGATAAAACTCAAGTGGGCGCTGCCGTTGCTGAGGATCAGCTCGCGGCGGTTGTTGGTGATGCCCCAGCCCTCGCCGCGATAGCGAAACTCGCCCAGCGTGGCCAGCGTTTCCGGGTG
>JBFHRT010000104.1:0-7144 GCA_041591575.1 Spongiibacteraceae bacterium | reverse complement strand
TAGCGACGTAGGTCCGCATAAGCTTGCGTTGCGGACGTTCGCCGGAAACGCAAAAACACGCTTATTCCGGCCTACAACGGAGGTCGGCGCCACAATCGATAAGATAAAAATCGCAGGGGGCACCTTAAGTTAATGGCATTGGGGTGCGCTGTGCGCACCGATGACAGGGTGGTGGTGCCTGCATATACAGCTGTGTAGCGCTTACCCCGACGGCTCCAGCTTGGTCAGAATCAGGCCGAAGAAACTGTCCTGGTTGGCGTTTTCGTAATACCAGCCGACATGCTCCTGGCACTCGCTGCACAGGGCATACTGCCAGTAGTAACCCTGAAACCAGCTGAACGCCGGTGTCGGCTGGCCGGAGATGGAGCAGCCCGGCGCTGAGTGGAAGCAGCCCAGGTGGAACTGGATGTCGTGGGGGTTGACGAAGCTGTGCTCGTGAGCGCCATCGATATGGATGCGCTCTTGCTGGTGGGTGATGGGGGTGCGGCAGATGCGGCAGCGAATCAGGCCGCGCGGATCGAAGTTTTCCTCTTCCAGGCTTTTTTCGATGACCGCTTCCAGGGTGGTGTCTTCGCTGGCCATGGCTCCCCGCTGCATTCAGGTATACTGCGCAGCTCTCAGTATAGACCGTGGGCCCGTAGCGTGCGCGAAGTCAGCCAGCCACTAACCGATTTGTTAAGCCCTGTGCTGCGCGAAGCCCGCGCTACCTGGACACCGCTGCCGCTGGTTCCCGAACTGGGCCTGTACTTGCTCAACGAAGACTATCCGCAGCAGACGCTGACACCGGAGGAAATCCGGCAGATCATGCACTACCCGGCTTACTGGTGTTTTTGCTGGGCCAGTGGTCAGGTGCTGGCGCGCTTTATCTTCGATCACCCGGAGTGGGTGCGCGGCAAGCGCGTGCTGGATTTCGGCTGCGGCTCCGGGGTGGTGGCCATTGCCGCTGCGCTCAACGGCGCCGAGCGGGTGGTGGCTTGCGACCTGGACGCCGACGCGCTGGCGGCCACCCGTATCAATGCCCGCGCCAACGGCGTCGAGCTGGATTACGCCGACGACTTCTTTCAGTTCAACGGCGAGTTGGACCTGCTGATCGTGGCCGACGTGCTCTACGACAAGGCCAACCTGCCGCTGCTGGACGCCTTTGTGCAGCGCGCGCCGGAGGTGTTGGTGGCCGACTCCCGGGTTAAAGATTTCAGCTTCCCGGGCTACGCCGAAATCGGTCGCCAGCGCGCCACCACCATTCCCGACCTGGCCGAATCCGACGAGTTTTCGCGGGTGCGGATATATCGCGGCCAGCGCGCGCTCGACAGGGCTTCCAGCGGCGGGTAAGTTAGCGCCAATAACATTGGCGAAACGGAGAGCGAACCCATGCGTATTGGCATCAAGATTGGCCTGTCCGGCGGCCCGGAAAATACTCTGGAGCACCTGGTGGATACCGCCCGCGAGGTGGAGGCGGCGGGCTTCGACAGCCTGTGGATGCCCAATATCTTTGGCCTGGACGCGATTTCCACCATGGCCATTATCGGCCGTGAGACTCGCCGCCTGCGGCTGGGTACGGCGGTGACCCCCACTTATCCGCGCCACCCGGTGGCGATGGCGCAGCAGGCGCTGACCACCCAGGCGGCGGCCGGCAACCGATTCTGCCTGGGCATCGGCCTGTCTCACAAGATGGTGATCGAAGACATGTTCGGTCTCAGCTACGAGCAGCCGGCGCGTCATATGCGCGAGTACCTGGAGGTGCTGATGCCGTTGCTGCGCGGTGAACAAGTGGCGCACAGCGGCGAGCTGTTCAGGGTCAACGCCCGCTTCGCGGTGCCCGGCGCCGAGCCGCTGCCGGTGGTGGTGGCCGCGCTGGGGCCGAAAATGCTGGAAATTGCCGGCACTCTGGCCGACGGCACCATCACCTGGATGACCGGCGCCCGCACCCTGGCCAGTCATATCGTGCCTTCCATTGGCCGTGCCGCCGAGGTGGCCGGGCGGCCCACGCCGCAGGTGGTGGCGGGGCTGCCGGTGGTGCTGACCAGTGACGCCGATGGCGCGCGCCAGAAAATTGCCGAGGCATTGGCGCTGTACGGCCAGCTGCCCTCCTACCAGGCGATGCTGGCGCGCGAGGGTGTGCAATCGCCGGCGGATATTGCCCTGGTGGGCGATGAGGCGGCACTGCGTGCCGAACTGCAGCGTCTGCGCGAGGCCGGCGTCACCGAACTCAACGCCGCCATAATGCCAGTGGAGGAGGGTGCCTTTGCCCGCACCCTAGCGTTTTTACAGGACGAGCGCCAGGGTTGATCGGTGAGGCTATTTTGCGGTGACGAGCACAGGAATTTTCGCCGGCGACACCGTAGAATAGCCGCGCCGTTGCCGCAGCCAGATCGCGCACAGGTTAAGTCGCCTGTATTATTGAGCGGCTATAGTGTAGTGTCTGGCTAATAAGCCGCCCAGTCTACAGTGGAATACGACCCCCGGAAGGACTCCCATGACGTCGCCCGCCCAATCCTCAACCCGCGAACAGCTATTGCTTACCGCCGAGCGCCTGTTTGCTACCCACGGTATCGAGTCTGTGTCGCTGCGCCAGATCGCGCGCGAGGGCGGTCAGAAAAATGTCGGCGCCATGCAGTATCACTTCGGTGATCGCCTGGGTTTGTTCGAGGCTATTCTGGAATACCGCATGAGCAGCGTGGATGCGGTGCGCCGGGAGATGTTGGCTGATGTCGACGCCCGCGGTGTCGGCGACGATCCGCGCGAATTGATGAAGTGCCTGGTCTACCCCTACGTGCGGCATATCCGCGGCGAGGGTGACGCCAGCCACTATGTGGAGTTTCTCGCCCGCTTCCGGGTCACCCACCCCGAATACCTGAACGAGATCAACTACCGCCAGCCCTGGCAGCAGTGCGTGCTTCAGGTCAGTGAACGCCTGCAGGCGCTGATGCAGGGCGTGCCGGAGCCGCTGCGTGTGCAGCGCATGCTGATGGTGGGCGCCAATATGATTCAGAGCGTGTCGGAGTTCGAGCGCAGCCTGCGCTCGGGCAAGTCCGGCATCGAGCAGCTGCCGCTGTTTGCGGCCAACCTGGTGGATGCCCTCTGCGGCTTGTTGATGGCGCCGGTGTCGGAGGAGACGCGGCGCTGTTATGACGAGTCCACAGCAAAACCCGCCTAGCCTATTGTCTCCGGCTTCTGCTCAAGAGTTTGTGCGAATACATTCGCAGCTACAATAGTCTCACGTCTCACTCAGCCGCCGTCGGCCACAGGTTCTTCCGCCAACACTTCCGGCTCGTCAAAACCCTGTTCGTACAGCCGTGCATAGTAGCCATTGAGCTCCATCAGCTGCTGGTGGTTGCCGCGCTCGACGATGCGGCCGCGATCCATCACCAGAATCTGGTCCGCGCCGACGATGGTGGACAGGCGGTGAGCGATGACCAGGGTGGTGCGTTCTTTCATAAACTGGTCCAGCGCGGTCTGAATGGCGCGCTCGGACTCGTTGTCCAGTGCCGAGGTGGCTTCGTCCAGAATCAGGATGGGGGTGTTCTTGAGCAGGGTGCGGGCGATGGCGATGCGCTGTTTCTGTCCGCCCGACAACTTGACGCCGTTCTCGCCGACAAAGCTGTTGTAGCCCTCGGGCATGGCCTCGATAAACTCCGCCGCATAGGCGCGCTCGGCGGCCTGTTTCACCGCTGCCATGTTGTCGCCGCCGGTGTCGCTGCCGTAGGCGATATTGTTGGCGATGGTGTCGTTGAACAGGGTCACCGCCTGGGTGACCAGGCCGATATTGTTGCGGTATTCATACAGGTCGTAATCGCGGATATCAACGCCGTCGACGCGGATGTGGCCTTCCTGATAGTCGTAGAAACGCGCCATCAGCGAGGCGAGGGTGGACTTGCCGCTGCCGGAGCGGCCCACCAGCGCGACCACCTGACCGGCGTCAGCACTGAAACTGATGTCGTTCAGGGCGACGTCATTGCTCTCGGGGTAGCTGAAGCTGAGGTTTTCCACCGCGATGTCGCCCTTGAGCTTGGGCGCCGGCAGTTTGCCGCGATTGGTCTCGGTTTCCAGATCGAGGATGTCGAAAATGCTGACCGCCGCGGCGATACCCTTCTGGATGGTGGCGTTGATGCTGCTGAGCTGGCGCACCGGTTTGGGCAGCAGGCCGATGGCGGTGATATAGGCCACGTACTGGCCGGTGCTCATGTCGGTGAGAAACTGCGGCTGCAGCAGCATAAACACGATAAAGCCCATGGCCATGACGATGATCAGCTGCATCACTGGCGTGTTCAGCGCCTGGATCTTGACCATCTTCATTTGCTGGTCGAGGTTTTTCTCGGTGGCGTTGACGAAACGCTCGATCTCAAACTGTTCGCCGTGGAAGGTTTTGACCACGCGGTTATTGCTGATGGCCTCCGAGCAGGCCTGGGTGATGCCGGCCAGTGAGTCCTGCACCTTGGTGCTGAGCTTGCGCAGGCGGCGGCCAACGTGGGTGACAATCAGCGCCAGCAGCGGCGAGATCACCAGGAAAGTCAGCGACATTTTCCAGTTGAGGTAGAAGGCGTAGCCCAGCAGGCCGATGACGGTGAGGCCCTCACGGAACAGGGTCTTCAGTGCCTCGGTGGCGGCACCGGTGACCATGCCGGTGTTGAACACGATGCGCGAGATGATCTGGCCGCTGTTGTAGTCGTCGTAGAAGCGGGTGGGCAGGTGCATCACGTGGGCGAAGATCTGCTGGCGCAGGGTATTGACGATGCGGGTGGACACCAGCGCCATGAAGTAGCTGCCCATAAAGGAGCCGAGGCCGCGCACGAAGTACAGAGCGATCACCGCCGGCGGAATATAGTAGCGGGCGTCGAAGTCTTTCTTCTCGATGGCGTCGACCAGGATTTCCAGCAGCTTGGCCGCGGCCGGTTGGGTGGCGGCGAACAGCAGCCAGCCGAACACACTCAGGGCAAACACGCCGGTCAGTGGCTTGAGATAACTCAGCAGGCGCAGGTAGACGGCCATGCCGTCGATGGGAGCTTGGTCCTGCGAAATTCGGTTCTGCAAAATACGGCCTATCTGTCGGGACTTGGGTGCTAAATGACCGGGATTATACGCCGGCCGCTGGGCGCTTCCTATGGGCATAATGCCATTGCGGCGCGGCGTTCAGGTGAGCGTATGTGGCGCCCGGTCCCGCGTGGGAGGCGGAAATGGTGCCCCCTGCAGGAGTCGAACCTGCCACCTTGGCCTTAGGAGGGCCCTGCTCTATCCAACTGAGCTAAGGGGGCTGACACGCGGGTAATTGTGCTACAGGCGCCAATAATGCGGGCGCTATTCTAGCGTTATTGCCGGGGAGCGTCTAACGACTGGCTGCCAGTGGCTCGCTGTAGCTGAAGTCGATGTCCCAGGGGAAGTGAATCCAGGTGTTCTGGTCGAACTCGCGCACAAAGTGCTGGGCCAGCTCGCGCGCGGCGGGCTTGGCGTAGACGGTGACGAAAGTGGCCTTGGGCAGCAGGTCGCGGGCGACCTTGGCGGTGGTGCCAGTGTCCACCAGGTCGTCCACCATGATATAGCCTTCGCCGTCGCCCTCGACGCTCTTGAGTATGTTGAGTCCGCCCTGCTGGTCGTGGTCATAGCTGGCGATGCACAGCGTATCCACCACCCGCAGGTTGAGTTCGCGGGCGAGAATGGCGCCGGGCACCAGACCGCCGCGGGCAATGCTGATGATCCCGCGCCAGGGTTGGTCCAGCAGGCGCCGCGCCAGGGTACGGGTGTCGCGGTGCAGCTCGTCCCAGGACAGGTAATAGACGGGGGAACTTTGGGCGCTCATAGGGCTCAGACTTCGCGGTTCGGTGGCAGGAGGACGGCAAATTGTGCAGTATGGGCCCGGCCGGCGCAAGCGCACCGGCAGCTCACAGTACAGGCCGGCCAGGCAGCCGGTCGGCACAGGAGGAAATACAGCCCGCCATGCGCGACACCAGACCACTGCTTATCGAACACACGGATTTCCCGCCACTGCGCCGCGGCGAACTGACCACGGTGCAGGCCAATCTCGGCTACCTGTGCAACCTCAGCTGTGCCCACTGTCACGTCAACGCCGGCCCCCAGCGCACCGAGCTGATGGACCGCGACACGGTGGACGCGCTGCTGGAATTTGCCATCAGTGCGGGCGCACAGACGCTGGATCTCACCGGCGGCGCGCCGGAGCTCAACCCCCATTTCCGCCACCTGGTGCGCGAGGCGCGCGCCGCCGGTATCGAGGTCATCGACCGCTGCAATCTGACGGTGCTGCTGGAACCGGGCTGTGAAGACCTGGCCGAGTTTCTCGCCGAGCAGCAGGTGGTGGTCACCGCTTCACTGCCCTGTTACCTGGAGCAGAACGTGGAGCAGCAGCGCGGCAAGGGGGTGTATGAGCGCAGTATCGAGGCGCTGCTGCGGCTCAATGCGCTGGGCTACGGCAGTGACCCGGCGCTGCAGCTGAACCTGGTGTACAACCCGGTGGGCCCCAGCCTGCCGCCGCCGCAGCCGCAGCTGCAGGCCGACTACCAGCGCGAGCTCGAGGCCCGTCACGGCGTGGTGTTTAACGCGTTGTACACCATCACCAATATGCCCATCAGCCGTTTCGGCGCCGTGCTGCTGGCCCAGGGCCAGTACGACAGCTATCTGCAATTGCTCAAGGACAACTACGCTGCCGACAACCTCAAGGTGGTGATGTGCCGTTCGCTGATCAGCGTGGACTGGCAGGGCTATGTCTATGACTGCGATTTCAACCAGATGCTGGCGCTGCCGCTGCTGGCCAGTGATCGCCCGCGCAGCCATATCTCGCAGCTCAGCGCCGAGGGCCTGGTGGGCCACGACATCGTCGTGGGCGAGCACTGCTACGGCTGCACCGCCGGCCAGGGCAGCAGCTGCGGCGGTGCACTGGATGAGTGATAACCCTGCTGCGCCGCCACTGCTCAGTATCGTGGTGCCGGTACTCAACGAGGCCGCGGCGCTGCCGTCGCTGCTGGCGGCGCTGCAGCCGCTGCGCGAGGGCGGCGCCGAACTGATTGTGGCGGACGGCGGCAGCAGCGATGGCAGCGATGACATCGCTGCCGGCCGGGTCGATCGCTGGCTGGTGGCGCCGCGGGGGCGGGCGCGGCAGATGAACGCTGGCGCTGGAGCTGCCCGCGGCCAGTGGCTG
>JBFHRT010000103.1:0-7152 GCA_041591575.1 Spongiibacteraceae bacterium | reverse complement strand
TCTGCTTTTGCAAATGTTGCGAGCGCCGGCGTGGACTGTACTTTCCGAGTGCCTGGACCCCAGATCGCATACTGCGCGTCTGGGGTGACGGTGGTTGTGATGTGACTGGGGTGACGGTGGTGGTGCGGTGCATCATGCGGTTGAAAATTGCGCCCGGCATCAGGGGAGGCATACCGCTGCCTAGGCGGTCATTCCGGCGAAAGCCGGAATCCAGGGCGCGGGCCACGGCATTTGTCCCTGGCACAGTGCCGGCTTGGGCTGCGGTTTCGGAGTGCCTGGACCCCAGATCGTAGACAGCGCGTCTGGGGTGGCGGTGGTGGTGTGATGAAGGAGGTGGCAGTGCTGCGGTGCATCGGGGAGGTGAAAATTGCGCCGGGCATCAGGGGAGGCATACAGCTGCCTAGGCGGTCACTTGGGCGAAAGCCGGAATCCAGGGCGCGGGCCTCGGAATCTGTCCCTGGCGCCGGCACTGGTGTGGGCTGCAGATTTATAGCGTCTGGCCCCTGATCGCACACGGCGCGCCTTGGGCATGGAGCTGGTGAGGGTGTTGCTGGTGCGGCGGCTTGCGGCGAAATGCTTTGCTTGCGCTTGCCGCCCGCTTGCTGGGTGCGCTGTAGTTAGCAGTGCTTGGTGTGTAGTAGGGCGGGAATCGGGAAAAACCGGGGTCCAGAAATGAAGAAGGGGAAAACATTGTCTTCCCCATCCAGGTCTCTAGCTATTATCAATTATTATTATTGTGTCGTGGCTGTTCTTATTATTGTCGTTATTATTGTTGTTCTGAACAGATAAAAGCAGTTTGCGTGCCAACTTTAAAAATCATTGTAAAATCAATAAGTTGTTTATGTGACCGGTTTGGCAGTAGCGGTGTGACCCAGGCCGTTGTTACCAATATTTACGCTGGATGTTACTTTGGCCAGGGGCAAGTAACGTCACATTTTGCCGCTCCTGTGTTACAGCGCATCTGTTACAGCTGGAGCTTAAGGGGGGGGGCGGGTGCGGCGGCCGTCACTCTGGATAGCGGGCCGCGGAATCTTAGTTGGAGCCCTGGCGCCGGCGGCTGCGGCTGGCGCTTTTCTTGCGCGGGATACCCAGGCGCTGGCGGCGCTCCCATAGGCATTTGCGGCTGACACCCAGTTTCTGTGCCAGTTCGGTCTCGCTCATGGAGTCCTGGTGCTCCAGCACGAAGCGCTGGAAGTAGTCCTCCAGTGACAGGTTGTCGTCGAGCTCCGGCTCGGCGGCGGACGGCGGCACAGGTTCGGGGCTGCTGCGGCCGTTGTCGCGGCGGCTGCGCAGCTGGTTGACGTCCACCAGTTCCAGGTCGATGTCTAGCAGCTCGTTGTCGATCTCCGGGCCCTCGCAGAGAATCACCGCCCGTTCCACGGCGTTTTCCAGTTCACGGATGTTGCCCGGCCACACGTAGGTGGTAATGGCCTGAATGGCCTTGGGCGAAAAGCGCAGTGCGGGCTTGTCCAGCTCCTCGCAACGCCTGGCCAGCAGGGTTTCGGCAATTTCCAGGATGTCTTTGCCGCGCTCGCGCAGCGGCGGCAGCGACAGCCGCATCACGCTGATGCGGAAGAACAGGTCTTCGCGGAAATTGCCGTCCTCGGCCATGGTCTTGAGGTCGCGGTGGGTGGCACAGATCAGGCGCACGTCGACAATGCGCGATTCCACCGCGCCGATACGGCGCACTTCACCTTCCTGGATAAAGCGCAGCAGCCTTGCCTGGGCCTCCATCGGCAACTCGCCGATCTCGTCGAGGAACAGGGTGCCGCCATCGGCCGCTTCAATCAGGCCGATGCGGTTGGCATTGGCGCCGGTGAAGGCGCCTTTCTCGTAACCGAACAGTTCGGATTCGATCAGGGTGTCGGGGATGGCCGCGCAGTTGACGCAGATCAGCGGCTTCTCGGCGCGCCGGCTCTGGTCGTGAATGGCGCGGGCCACCAGCTCCTTGCCGGTGCCGGTTTCGCCGTGGACCAGCACCCGGGTGTCAGTGGGGGCCACTTTGCGAATCTGCTTGTACAGGGAGTTCATGGTGGGGCAGCTGCCAATCATCTCGCCCAGCTGCGGTTTGCCTCGTTGGCTGCGGCGGCTGGCGGAGCTGGCGGCGCGGCTGGCGCTGTCCTCACCGCTGTGGCTGGCGAGGATGCGGGCCACCGCCTCCAGCATTTCGCCGTGGTCGAAGGGCTTGGCGATGTAGTCCACCGCGCCCATTTTCATCGAGTCCACTGCCGACTTGAGGCTGGCGTAACTGGTCATGATCAGCACCGGTGCCTCGCTGACCCGGATCAGGTCGGTACCCGGTGCGCCGGGCAGGCGCAGGTCACTGATGATCAGGTCGAATTCGTTGAGGGGCTTGTTGCGCGCTTCCAGTACCGAGCTGGCCTCGCTGACCTCATAGTCGCTGCGCTCCAGCAGGCGGCGCAGGGCGGTGCGAATGACGTCTTCATCTTCAACTATGAGAATTCGGGGCATGGGCGAGGACCTGGCTGTTACGCAATGTGACCGTACGGGCGCTAGATGTTACATAGCTGCACACAAAATACCCTGTCTGGCGCCGATTTTCTAGCGGAGAGGCGCGCCGGCCGCGGCCTGCGGCCCGTTTCAGCCGCGGTAACGCTGCAGCTGGATGTGAATGGCGGTGCCGCCGCCACCGGGCAGCAGCGGGCTCTCAATGCGGATTTCGCCGCCCAGATCCCCGATGATGTTGTACGCCAGCGCCAGCCCCAGGCCGGTGCCCTTGCCGGGCTCCTTGGTGGTAAAGAAGGGCTCGAACACCTGCTCCACCAGTGCTGGGTCGATGCCACTGCCGCGGTCGCTGACGCTGATATGCACGCTGCCGTTGTCGCCGCGGGCGTCGATGTCCACCGGGCTGCCGGCGGGGCTGGCGTCGCGGGCATTGGCCAGCAGGTTGATAAATACCTGCAGCAGCCGCTGGCGGTCGCCGAAGGCCAGCAGCTCATGGGGGCAGCGGTTGTTGAAGTGAACGGCGGTGGCCTCGTGGTCCAGGCTCAGCAGCTGCACGGCCTCGTCGACACAGTGGTGGATATCCACCGCTTCCACCGCGCGACTGGGGCCTTCGCGGCCGGTGTGGGTGAAGTTGACCAGGCTCTGCACGATGCTGTCGATGCGCCCGATTTGCTTGAGAATCTGTTCGGCGGCTTCACGCCCGGCCTCTTCCTCGGTCTCGTACTGCAGGTTCTGGGCGAGGCAGGCGATGCCGGTGACGGGGTTGCCGATTTCGTGGGCCACGCCGGCCGCCAGCCGGCCGATAGAGGCCAGTCGCTCGTGGTGAGTGAGTTTGTTTTCCAGCACCTGGGTGTCGGTGCTGTCTTCAACCACGATTACCTCTTCGTCGCGCAGGCTGCCGTGGGAGGCGGTCTTGTGCAGGTTGATCCAGCGCTGGCTGCCGTCGATGTCAATGGCCCGCTTGGGTTGATGGGTGTCTTCGCTGGCGAGGAAGCTGCCCAGCAGTTCGCGCCAGGGCTGTGGCAGGTCGTTGAGACTGGAACCGGTGATGTCGTTGGCATCGATGCCGGTGAGCGCGGCCATGGCCTGGTTCCACATCAGCACTTCGCGGTCGCGACCGATGGCGCACAGGCCGATCGGCAGCTCGTTGAGGGTCTGGCGGTGGTAGCGGCGCAGGTTGTCGAGGTCGGCTGCCAGCCCGGTGAGGTGAGTCTGGTAGCGTTCCAGGCGGCTCTCAATAAAGGTGATGTCCTCGCCACTGCCGTATTCGCCGGCGCTGTAGGGCAGCGCGCGATCCACCAGCGAGCGGGCGATGGAGGGGCCCAACAGTGCCGACAGGTTGATTTCGATGCGGTCGCGCAGGCGGCGCAGCGCGTAGGGACGGCGCTCGTCGCGTTCCAGCAGCAGCTCTTCCAGTGCGCGCTGCATCTCGCGTTGCGCTGCCTCGCGCCCCAGGGCCTCGCTCAGGCGCTGCAGCATTTCATCGGCGCTGTGCAGGCTCAGCACCTGGCGGGCCGGACGATTGAGGTCATCCAGCGAGCAGACCTCGGCGGCGATGCGCTCCTCGTTGGCGGTGAGGCTAAACACCGATACCAGGATAAAGGTCAGCGCGTTCATACCCAGGGCGATGGAGGTCACTGCCACCCAGGTCGCTTCCGGGCGCACCTCACCCAGGTACAGGTGATACAGCCAGGTGGGATTGATATCGCTGGCCAGTGGCAGCAGCAGACCGAACAGCCAGAAACCCAGGCCCACCACCAGGCCGGCGATAAAGCCGCGGCGGTTGGCCTCGGGCCAGTACAGCACCGCGAGCACGCCGGGCAGAAACTGCAGACAGCCGCTGAGCGCGGTGATGCCCAGGGTGGCCAGTTCATTGCGCCCGGGTACCAGGTGGTAGAGCAGGTAACTGGCGACGATGATGGCGGCGATCAGCAGCCGGCGAATGCGCAGCAACCAGCGGTAGATGTCCACCCGGCTATCGGGCTGGTACATCGGCAGCAGCAGGTGGTTGAGGCTCATTGAGGCCAGTGCCAGGGTGGCGACGATAATCGCGCCGCTGGCCGCCGACAGGCCGCCAACGTAAACCAGCGCCGACACCCAGCCGTGGCCGCTGTGCTGGCCCAGCAGCAGGCTGTAGTAGTCGGGGTGGCTGAGCAGGCCGGCGGCCTCGCCGGCCCAGAACAGCGGCAGCACCGGCAGGCTGATCAGCAGCAGGTACAGCGGCAGCCCCCAGCTGGCGCTGCGCAACCGCGTCGCATTGGGGTTCTCGGCGAACAGCATGTGAAAGAAGTGCGGCAGGCACACAGCGGCGCCGAAGAACATCACCAGCATCATGCGCGTGGACTCGCCGCCCACCGACTGATTGAGGCTCGCCAGCAGTGCGGGGTTGTCCTCCACCCAGCGCTGCATGTCGGCGAAGCTGCCGAACACCGCGAACACGGCGACGACGCCGGCGGTCAGCAGCGCCACCAGTTTGACCACAGACTCGAAGGCGATGGCGGTCACCAGGCCGCGGTGACTCTCGCGCGAGGCCAGGTGGCGGGAGCCGAACAGCATGGTGAACACGCTCATCACCACGCAGAACATCAGCGCCAGGCTGTCGCGGCCGAAACTGTTGCTGCCCAGGTTGCCCGAGCTGTGGGTGAGCACGATGATGGATTCGCTGACCGCCTGAATCTGCAGTGCCAGCAGCGGCATCAATGCCATCACCATAAAGAGGGTGACCAGCGAGCCAGCCCACTGGCTGCGAAAGCGGAAGGTGAGCAGGTCTGCCAGTGAATTGAGACGGTAGTTGCGGCAGATGCGCAGCAGCGGCTGCAACAGCAGTGGCGCCAGGATAAAGCAGGCGGAAACGCCCAGGTAGTAGTTGAGGTAGTTGTAACCCTGTTTGCCGGCGAAGCCGACGACGCCGTAAATGGCGAAGGCGCCGGCGTACACGCCCAGCGACAGCACATAGGCGGCGGGGTGGTCCACAATGGCATCGGGTAGCAGCCGCCGCTCGGCGGCGTAGGCGATGGCAAACAGCAGGAACAGGTAGCCGAGGCCGAGGCCGAACAGCGTGCTCAGCTCAAAGTTCATCCGGGTGGCGGCCCCGCTGGCTGAAATAGACAAATACGATGACCGCCAGCCATATCAGATGCGGGCGGAACCAGTCGGCGCTGCCGTTGAGCAGCCACTGCTCCAGCACCGGCGTGAACACCGCGAACAGCGCGATCAGGAGTATCAGTGACGAGTGAATATGCATGGGGCGGTCCGGACCGTGACTGGCAGATGGTACTTGACAGGCGTCGCCGCTGTAAAACGCCGCGCTCTATCTAGCTTGCGCTCAAATAGGTCGTCCTGGCCTATTTGAGCGCCGCCCAGGAATATCTGGCGCAGCTGCGCGAGCCGAGCGCAGCGAGACCACAGCGAAGCTGCCGAAGGGAATAAGCTGCTTGATTTTCCTGGACTCGCACTGGGCTGTGGCCAGTGGCGGCAGAGCCTGCCCCGCGAGCGCAGCGAGTGTTTTGGGTACATCCCTGTGTCGCAAGGGGGGCAATATAAAGTATCGGGTTAAGAGGTTTGGTCAGTCGTGCTCTCGGCGATATGCATCACTGCCGGTAAGTATTCGCGCTGCCAGTGTTCTGTGGCCCAGCGCAATAGCGCCTCCGGTGAGCCGGCGCGCGGCGGTGGCGGCTGCCGCAGAAAGGCCAGGGCGCGGCGCAAGTTGTCGCAGGCGCGGCTGTTGTCCAGGCCCTGGGCGAAGGTCTGCTTGCTGAGTTTGTGGCCGTCGCGGTGGGTGATCACCGGAATGTGCAGGTAGCGCGGTGTCGGCAGGCCCAACAGGTGCTGCAGGTAGATCTGCCGCGGCGTGGAATCCAGCAGGTCGGAGCCGCGCACCACGTCGGTAATGCCTTGGTCGGCGTCGTCCACCACCACCGCTAGTTGGTAGGCGAAGCAGCCGTCGCGGCGCAGCAATACGAAATCGCCGACCTCGTCTTGCAGCTGCTGCTCGAAGCGGCCCTGCAGGGCGTCGTCAAAACCGATGTGCTCGGCCGGTGCCAGCAGGCGAATGGCGGTGTCATCGCCATCCTCCCGTGGGGCCAGGCATTCGCCCTTGTGTAGGCCGTCGGCGGCGCGCAGCTGCGCCCGCGAGCAGGGACAGGGAAAGGCGGAGCCGGTGGCCAGCAGGCGCTCCAGCGCCATCTGGTAGTGTTCGATGCGCGCGCTCTGGTAGACAATATCGCCGTCCCAGTGCAGGCCGTGGCAGCGCAGGTTGTCGATGATGGTCTCGCTGGCACCGGCGATCTCGCGCGGGCGGTCGATGTCTTCGATACGCAGCAGCCAGCGGCCGTTGCGGGCGCGTGCGTCCAGATAGCTGGCGACAGCGGCGATCAACGAGCCCAGATGCAGGGGGCCGGAGGGCGAGGGGGCGAAGCGCCCGATATAGGTGTTGCCGGGGTCTGTGTTAGAACGGGCAGACATGGGATTGGGCGGGGCGGCGGGGCCGCCCCGGCGCTGGCTCAGCCGCGCTCCTGCTTTTCCTTGATTTCGTCAAGGGTTTTGCAGTCGATACACAGCGTGGCAGTGGGGCGCGCTTCCAGGCGCTTGATGCCGATTTCGACACCGCAGGTATCACAGTAGCCGTAGTCGTCCTGCTCGATCAGTTCCAGGGTGGCGTCGATCTTCTTGATCAGCTTGCGCTCG
>JBFHRT010000102.1:0-7177 GCA_041591575.1 Spongiibacteraceae bacterium | reverse complement strand
GCCTTCTCTTCTGTAGGTGCGGCTTTAGCCGCACGCTTTGCCCACGGCGATGGCATTTGTGCGGCTGAAGCCGCACCTACAAAACGCACCTCAGCTGCAAAAATCCGTCGCCCGCCCCGGTGCGCACAGCGCACCCCAATGCCATTAACTTAAGGCACTCCGTGCGATATTCATCGTATCAATTGCGGCGCCGATCCCCATTGCAGGCCGGAATAAGCGCTTTTTAGCGTTTCCGGCGAACGTCCGCAACGCAAGCTTATGCGGACCTACGTCGCTAAGTTAATGGCATTGCAGCGCACCCTACACAGCAACCCTAAACGAAAAGGGCCGGCATAGCCGGCCCGTAAGCGTCAGACATCCGACTTCCGACGTCTGACCTAGAGGTGCTCCACCTGGTCGATCTCGTACTCCACTTCACCGCCGGGAGTGATAACCACGGCGACATCCCCCACTTCCTTGCCGATCAGGGCGCGGGCGATGGGTGAGGTCACGGAGATTTTGGCCGCCTTTACGTCGGCTTCGTCTTCACCAACAATTTTGTACACCACTTCCTCATCGGTGTCGCAGTTGATGATGGTGACGGTGGTACCGAAAATCACCTTGCCGGTATTGGGAATGGCGGTGATATCGATCACCCGCGCGCCACCCAGCTTGCCCTCGATCTCCTGGATGCGACCTTCGCAAAATCCCTGCTGTTCGCGGGCAGCGTGGTACTCGGCGTTCTCCTTGAGATCGCCGTGCTCGCGGGCTTCGGCAATGGCCTGAATGATGCGCGGACGCTCTTCGGACTTCAGCCGCTTGAGCTCTGCGCGCAGCCGGGCCTCGCCCTCGACGGTCATTGGTACCTGGTTCATGCTGTCACTCTCCCGTGCACATCCTGCAAGCGACGAACGGTCTTCTCTTCACCAAATTCCATCGCCATCAGCAGCGCCTCGGCGCCCGCCAGCGTGGTGCTGTAGGCCACCTTGTGCTGCAGCGCCGAGCGGCGGATGGTGGAGGAGTCGGCAATGGCCTTGCGGCCCTCGGTGGTGTTAACGATAAGGCTGATTTCGCCGTTTTTCACCATGTCGACAATATGCGGACGCCCCTCGCCCACCTTGTTCACCCGCTGGCAGTCCAGGCCGGCGTCAACCAGCACCTGATGGGTGCCGCGGGTGGCGCACAGGGTGAAGCCGCGCTCGGCCAGCTTGCTGGCCACCGCTACCACGCCGGCCTTGTCCGGGTCGCGCACGCTGATAAAGGCCTTGCCAGTTGTGGGCAGGGATTCACCGGCACCCACCTGGGCCTTGGCGAAGGCCTCGGCAAAGCTGTCGCCCAGCCCCATGACCTCGCCGGTGGATTTCATTTCCGGGCCCAGAATAGGGTCGACACCGGGGAACTTGTTGAACGGGAACACCGCTTCCTTGACGCTATAGTACGGCGGCACCCGCTCGGCTGTGAAGCCCTGCTCGGCCAGGCTGGTACCGGCCATGCAGCGCGCCGCCACTTTGGCCAGGGACTCGCCGATGCACTTGGACACAAAGGGCACCGTGCGCGAGGCGCGCGGATTGACCTCGATCACATAGATTTCGCCGTCCTGGTAGGCCAGCTGCACGTTCATCAGGCCGCGCACACCCAGCTCCAGCGCCATGCGCTTGACCATGTCGCGCATCTTGTCCTGCACATCGGCGCTCAGCGAGTACGGCGGCAGCGAGCAGGCGGAGTCACCCGAGTGCACGCCAGCCTGCTCGATGTGCTGCATGATGGCGCCAATCACCACTTCCTTGCCGTCTGATACCGCGTCGATATCCACCTCGACGGCGGCGTTGAGGAAATAGTCCAGCAGCACCGGTGAATCGTCGGAGACCTGCACCGCCTCGCGCATATAGCGGGCCAGCTCGGTCTCGTTGTAAACGATCTCCATGGCGCGGCCACCCAGCACGTAGGAGGGGCGCACCACCAGCGGGTAGCCGATCTTCTCGGCGGCGGCGAAGGCGGCCTCGGCCGAGCGCACGGTGGTGTTGGGCGGCTGCTTGAGGCCCAGGCGCTGGATCATCTGCTGGAAGCGCTCGCGGTCCTCGGCGCGGTCGATGGCCTCGGGGCTGGTGCCAATGATGGGCACGCCAGCGGCCTCCAGGTCGCGCGCCAGCTTCAGCGGGGTCTGGCCACCAAACTGCACGATCACGCCCTTGGGCTTTTCCTTGGCGACGATTTCGAGCACGTCTTCCAGGGTGATGGGCTCGAAGAACAGGCGGTCGGAGGTGTCGTAGTCGGTGGACACGGTCTCCGGGTTGCAGTTGAGCATGATGGTCTCGTAACCATCCTCGCGCATGGCCAGTGCCGCGTGCACGCAGCAGTAGTCAAATTCGATGCCCTGGCCGATACGGTTGGGGCCGCCACCGATGACCATGATCTTATCGCGATCGGAGGGCGCCGCCTCGCACTCCTCCTCGTAGCTGGAGTACATATAGGCGGTGGCAGTGGCAAATTCTGCCGCGCAGGTGTCGACGCGCTTGTACACCGGGCGCACACCCAGCTCGTGGCGGCGCGCGCGCAGCTCCTTCTCGCTGACGCCCAGCAGCACCGCCAGGCGGCGGTCGGAGAAGCCCTTGCGCTTGAGGCGGAACATGCGCTCGGCGTCGATATCCGACAGCGCCACGGTCTTCAGTGCATTCTCGCTGTTGACGATGTCTTCAATCTGCACCAGGAACCAGCGGTCAATGCCGCAGTGCTCGTAGACTTCGTCGATGCTCATACCGGCGCGGAAGGCATCGGCCACGTACCAGATGCGCTCGGGCCCGGGATTTTTCAGCTCGCCGATCAGCTCGTCGCGGGCGTCGCTGCGATCAACGTCAAGCTTGTGCTCGAAGCCGGCCGAACCCACTTCCAGGCTGCGCAGCGCCTTCTGCACCGACTCCTGGAAGTTGCGGCCGATGGCCATGGCCTCGCCCACCGACTTCATCTGGGTGTGCAGCTTGGGATTGGCCTCTCCGAATTTCTCGAAGGTGAAGCGCGGCACCTTGGTGACCACGTAATCGATGGTGGGTTCGAAGGAGGCCGGGGTGGCACCGCCGGTGATCTCGTTCTGCAGCTCGTCCAGGGTGTAGCCAACGGCCAGCTTGGCCGCCACCTTGGCGATGGGAAAGCCGGTGGCCTTGGAGGCCAGCGCCGAGGAACGACTGACCCGCGGGTTCATTTCGATCACCACCAGACGGCCGGTCTCGGGGTCCATACCGAACTGCACGTTGGAACCGCCGGTTTCGACGCCGATCTCACGCAGCACCGCACAGGAGGCGTCGCGCATGACCTGGTATTCCTTGTCGGTCAGGGTCTGCGCCGGCGCCACGGTGATGGAGTCACCAGTGTGCACGCCCATCGGGTCGAAGTTTTCGATGGAGCAGATGATGATGCAGTTGTCGTTGCGGTCGCGCACCACTTCCATCTCGAATTCTTTCCAGCCGATCAGTGATTCGTCGATCAGCAGCTCGTTGGTGGGCGACAAGTCCAGGCCGCGACGGCAGATCTCCTCGAACTCCTCGCGGTTGTAGGCGATACCGCCGCCGGAGCCGCCCATGGTGAACGACGGGCGGATGATGGCGGGGAAGCCGATGGAATCCAGTACCTGCAGCGCCTCTTCCATGGAGTGAGCGATGGCCGAGCGCGGCGTTTCCAGGCCGATGCGCTTCATCGCCTTGTCGAACAGCTGGCGGTCTTCCGCCTTGTCGATGGCGTCCTTGGTGGCGCCGATCATCTCCACGCCGAACTCTTCCAGCACGCCGTGCTTGGCCAGGTCCAGCGCGCAGTTGAGCGCGGTCTGGCCACCCATAGTGGGTAGCAGCACGTCCGGGCGCTCTTTCTCGATGATCTTGGCCACGGTCTGCCACACCACCGGTTCTATGTAGGTGGCGTCCGCCATGGCCGGGTCGGTCATGATGGTGGCCGGGTTGGAGTTCACCAGAATGACCCGGTAGCCCTCTTCCCGCAGCGCCTTACAGGCCTGGGCGCCGGAGTAGTCGAACTCGCAGGCCTGGCCAATAACAATGGGGCCGGCGCCGAGGATGAGGATGCTTTGGATGTCGGTTCTTTTGGGCATATTCAGATAACCGTCAGGTTTGGTGCTTTGTAAGTGAGTGGTCGGACGTCTGAAGCCTGACGCCGAACGCTTATACAGGGCACTGCAGCCCGCTTTTGCATCAGACGTCCGACTTCCGACCAACCGGAGCCGGTGCGGGCCACAGGGCCCGCTGCTTACTCGCCCTTTTTGCGGGCTTCAATCGACTCAATAAACCGATCAAACAGGACCACGATATCGTGCGGCCCCGGGCTCGCCTCGGGGTGACCCTGGAAGCTGTAGGCCGGGCGATCGGTGCGCTCAACGCCCTGCAGACTGCCGTCGAACAGCGACTTGTGGGTCACCGCCAGATTGTCTGGCAGGCTGGCCTCATCCACCGCGAAACCGTGGTTCTGGCTGGTGATGTGCACCACCTTGCTGGCCAGGTCCTGCACCGGGTGATTGGCGCCGTGGTGGCCAAATTTCATTTTCACGGTCTTGGCACCGGAGGCCAGCGACAGCAGCTGGTGGCCCAGGCAGATGCCGAATACCGGCAGCCCGGTATCGACAATCTCGCGGATAGCGGCGATGGCGTAGTCACAGGGCTCGGGGTCGCCGGGACCATTGGACAGGAACACACCGTCGGGGTTCATCGCCAGCACTTCGGCGGCCGGGGTGGTAGCGGGCACCACGGTCAGGCGGCAGCCGCGATCGGCCAGCAGGCGCAGGATATTGCGCTTGACGCCGAAGTCGTAGGCCACCACTTTGTGGGGCAGCTCGCTGTCGGCAAAGTGCTTATGGCCCTCGCCCAGGGTCCAGCTGCCCTCGCGCCATTCATAGGGCGCGGCAGTGGTGACCTCCTTGGCCAGGTCCATACCCTTGAGACCGTCGAAGCCGCGGGCCAGCTCCAGCGCGCGCTCCTCGTCGATATCATCACCGGCCATCAGGCAGCCGTTCTGGGCACCCTTGTCGCGCAGAATACGGGTCAGGCGACGGGTATCGATATCGGCGATGCCGATGATATTGCGGCGTTTGAGGTAGTCAGACAGACTCTCCTCACTGCGAAAACTGCTGGCCAGCAGCGGCAGGTCGCGAATCACCAGGCCGGCGGCCCAGATATCCGCAGCCTCTTCATCTTCGCTGTTGACGCCAGTATTACCGATATGGGGATAGGTCAGGGTCACGATCTGACGGGCATAGGAGGGATCGGTAAGGATCTCCTGATAGCCTGTCATGGCGGTGTTGAACACCACCTCGCCCACCGAGTGCCCTTCGGCACCAATGGCTATCCCCCGAAAAATGCTGCCGTCCGCTAGGGCTAGTAGGGCTGGTACCGTCAAGCAAACCTCCTGAGACTATCGACAGCGGGACACCGCCAGGAACGAGGGGACAGGCGCAAAAAAGCGAGATGAAGTGGGTGGACCTCATCTCGCTCTTCGTCGGGGCTGTCCCCGTGTAATTCTGGCGCGCGATTCTACGCGAAAAGGGGGTGCCGTGTCCAGAATGTGTTCACGCGTTATTAGCCACGCCAGCGGCCAGCCGTCGGATCAATCGCGCAAACAGTCGAAATAGCCGGCGGGTTCGGACAGCGCCGCGCCACTGGCGGGGTCGATCAGTATGTGGGCGGTTTTGGCCAGCGCCACCGACCTCCCCTGCTGTGCGGTGACCCGGTACACCAGATCGAAACCGCAGCGGTGGAAATGGTAGGCCGCCACTTCTATATGTAGCTGCTCACCGTAGCGGCCCTCGCTCTGGTAGACAATGGCCAGATCGGCATTGACCAGCATCAGCTTGCGCTCGCGGTCGTATTCCAGCAAGCCGCGGCTGCGCACGTAGCGGGCGCGGGCCTCATTGAGCAGCGACAGCAGCGAATCGTTGCCCAGGTGGTTGCCGCTGTTGACGTGACCGGTCATCACCGGCACGTCAGTGGCGAACTGGAAGTGCTCGGGCAGGTCGATGGTGACGCGGGCCACTCAGTCGAAGCCCAGCACGTCGCGCATGCTGTACAGCCCGGCCTCGCGGCTGGCCAGCCAGTGGGCGGCGCGCACCGCGCCGCGGGCGAAGGACATGCGCGAGCTGGCCTTGTGGGTGATTTCCACCCGCTCGCCGTCGCCGCAGTACATCACCGTGTGGTCGCCGACGATGTCGCCGCCGCGCACCGTGGCAAAGCCGATGGTCTCGCGGTCGCGGGCACCGGTCTGGCCCTCGCGGCCGTATACCGCCACTTTGTCCAGGTCGCGGCCCAGGGCGCCGGCCACCGCCTTGCCCAGACCCAGTGCGGTGCCGGAGGGGGCATCGACCTTGTGGCGGTGATGAGCCTCGTAGACCTCGATATCGCAGTCATCACCCAGCACCTGGGCCGCCAGCTCGGCGAGCTTGAAGCACAGATTAACGCCGGTGCTGAAGTTGGGCGCCTGGCAGGCCGCCACCGGCGCCAGCGACTGCTCCAGCTCCTGCTGTTGCTGGGCATCGAAGCCGGTGGTGCCGATCACCAGCTGGCGACCGGCGCGACCGCAGGCACGGGCATTGGCCAGGGTGGCCGCCGGCGCAGTGAAGTCGATCAATACATCGAACTGGTCGATGACGGCTTCAATATTGCCCACTACCTGCACGCCATTTTTACCCAGGCCAGCGAGCTCGCCGGCGTCGCAGCCCACCAGGGAGCTGTCGGGGCGCTCGATAGCGGCGGTGAGTTCACAGTCGGGGTTGAGGGCCACGGCCTCGATCAGGGTCTTGCCCATGCGGCCGCCGGCGCCGGTGACGGCGATTCTTGTGGTCATAAATGTATTCCGTTGTTGCCTGTTGTCCGGAGGCGCCCCAGCTCGAGCTGCGAGACCCACCCCAATGCCATTGATTCTGCGTTTGCGCGTAGGCCCGCATAAGCTTGCGTTGCGGGCGTTTGCTGGTAATGCCGCGACCTCATCTTGCCCGCTCCACGGACGCCGGCAACGCTGAAAAACGCTTATACCGGCCTACGGTGTTGACCAGGTGCGAGCAGCGAGCACCTAAAACTTCATATCCTCAAAGAAGTTTTTCACGCCGTCAAACCAGCTGTCTTTCTTGGGCGAGTGGCGGTCACTGCCGCTGTCCATGCTGTCCTGGAATTTGCGCAGCAGCTCTTTCTGCTCTTTGTTGAGGCTGACCGGG
>JBFHRT010000101.1:0-7234 GCA_041591575.1 Spongiibacteraceae bacterium | reverse complement strand
GGTTTGCTCCCGCGAGGTGATTAACGCCGCGGCCAGCAAGCCGTTCGGCTTTATGGCCTTTTATCCCGGCCCCGGGATCGGCGGCCACTGTATTCCCATCGACCCGGCCTACCTCGCCTGGAAGATGCGCTTCAACAATTACCAGGCGCGCTTCATTCCGCTGGCGGAGGAAATCAATCAGTCCATGCCGGGGCAGGTGGTCAAGCTGGTCAGCGATGCCCTCAACCAGCGCAAGCGCTGCCTTAACGGCGCCAGGATTTTAGCGCTGGGCGTAGCCTACAAACCCGGCGTTAGTGACACCCGAGAATCGCCGGCGCTGCAGGTGCTGAGCAACCTGATGGCGCAGGGCGCCGACATTGCCTATACCGACCCCTATGTGCCAGGCATCGACATTAACGGCATCCGCTTTCGCAGCGAGCTGTTAACGTTAGATGCACTGAGGGCCGCAGACTGCGTGCTCATCCTGACCAACCACCCCGACTTCGACTACCAGCAGATTATTGACGCCGGCAGCCTGGTGGTGGACACCCGCGACGCCACCTGGGGCCTGTCGTCGAGCAACAACCAGGTGGTCAGGTTGTAAGCATGGATTCCAACACGCCCTGGTGGCGCGAACCTGCCATCGACTCGTCGCAGGGCGAGCCGGCCGCAGCCAGCCGCAGCCAGCCGCAAGGCAACTCCCTGTCTTACTGGGCGCTAGTGGGCTTAACCTTTGTGCTGTTGCTGGCGCCACAGGAGCAGTTGCCGATGCTGGCGCCGCTGCGCATTGCACTGTTGAGCGCGCTGCTGGCGGTGCTGGCTCAGGGCTACCATCGCCTGTCCAATGGCCTACCGCTGATTGATTTTCACCCGGCCATCAAACTGCTCTTGATATTGCTGGCCTGGGCGGTGGTGACGGTGCCCTTTTCCTATTGGCCGGGGGGCAGCGTGGCCTATCTACTGAAATTCCTCATTAAAACCACCATCGTCTTCGTACTGCTAACCCAGGTAATCGACAACCTGCCCAAGTTAAAAGGCATCAGCTGGGCGCTGGTGCTGATGTCAGTACCGCTGGCGGCGACCACCGTGGGCAATTTTATCTCCGGAGTACAAATTGAAGGCGGCGAGCGTGTAGCGGGCTATACGGCAGGGCTGACCGCGAATCCCAACGACATGGCGCTGATGTTGAACCTAATCCTGCCACTGTGTATTGCCTTGCTATTGGATAGTCGTCAACGCACCGCCAAATTGCTGCTGGTCGGCATCGCCGGCTTACTGGTGGTCGCTATTATTACCACCTTTTCCAGGGCGGGATTCCTAACCCTGGTGGTAACGGCCACCACCTATGCCTGGTATTTGCGCCGGCGACGGCAGCGCGTGTGGGCGCCGGTGGTACTGGTTCTGGCCGTGTGCGCCCTGCCACTGCTACCCGGCAGTTATGTCGAGCGCATCCAGACCATCGTCAATATTGAACAAGACAGCACTGGCTCTGCGCAGACGCGGCTCTCTGACATGAAAGCCGCGTTGTTGCTGGGCTTGGAGCATCCTATCGTCGGCGCTGGCCTCGGCATGAACGAGCTGGCGATGAACCAGGAGCGCGGAGAGACCTGGACGGCGGTGCACAATGTGTATCTACAGCTGCTGGTTGAACTGGGCTTTCCAGGACTGATACTGTACTTGCTGCTATTCCACCATTGCCTGACAGCGACGGCAGCAAGTCACCGGCGCGGCATCGGCAAAAGCCACCCCGGCAGCCAGTTCTATCTCAGCGAGGGCTTGCGAGTCAGCCTGATCGCCTTCGCCGTGGCCGCCATCTTCTACCCGGTGGCCTTTCACTTCTACTTCTACTATATCGCGGGACTGGCCGTCGCAGCCTCCCGAATCGGCAGTCAAGACAACGCCGGGGGCAGGGCGTGAAACTGCTTGCCAACGGCGGATCAGCTCCAGTCAAGCTGCTTAAATTCGTGACGAGTTTTGGCAGTGGCGGCACTGAACACCAGGTACTTAACCTGAGCCGCAATCTCGACCGGCTGCAGTTCGATCTTCGCTTTGGTTGCCTGAGGAGGCTCGGCGACATTCTCGCCGATTATGAAAAGCTAGACACACCGATCACCGAGTTTCACATCCGTAGCCTGTACCGGCCGCAAACCGTACTTCAGCAGCTGCGCTTTGCCGCGCATCTACGCGCCCAGCGTATACAAATTGTTCACAGCTACAACTTTCACGCCAATATGTTCACGATTCCTGCGGCACGAATGGCCGGGGTTCCGGTGGTGCTGGCGTCAATACGCGACCAGGGGGTGTATCTCAACCCCGCGCAGAAGTTAGCGCATAAATGCGTCTGCCAGTTTGCTGACAAGATACTGGTAAACGCGACATCCATTCGGCAATGGTTGTTGGCGCAGGGCTATCGGCCAGACAAGCTGACGGTGCTCCGCAATGGCGTCGATATGTCCTTGTATGAACAGCATACATCCGGTATTGCGCTGCGGCGCGAACTGGGCATTCCCGAGTCCTCGCCCATTGTTGTGATGCTTTCGCGATTGAACCCGCAGAAAGGCGTTGCTGAATTTATCATGGCCGCCGCCAAGTTGGCGCCGTCACATCCCAATGTTCGCTTTTTGATTGTCGGCACAAAACACCACCTGGTTAATGGCGTGGTCTGCGAAGACACACAGTATCTCGTCGACCTACAGCAATTGGCGCACGACCTTGGTATCGGTGACAGGGTGATTCTGACCGGTCGCCGTGGCGATACCGCGGCGATTCTTATGGAGGCCGCCATTTCGGTATTACCCTCCCATAGCGAGGGCCTGTCCAATACCTTGCTGGAATCGATGGCGGCGGGCACGCCCACGGTGGCCACCAATGTCGGCGGCAACCCCGAACTCGTCAAAGATCATGTCAATGGCCTGCTGGTGCCAGTCAAGTCGCCACAGCGGCTGGCTGCAGCCATCGCCAGCATTCTCGACAACCCTTCCATGGCTCGGCGATTTTCCGAGCAGGCAAAGCATATGGCCCGGGAAAACTTTTCCCTGGCCAAAATGGCCGCAGATACACAGGCGTTCTATCTGGATGAGCTACGGCGGACCAAACGCACACAGAGCATGAGGTCAGACATTCGCTATGAATAGATCATTCGCACTCGATCAGCTCGCTGTCGGTGGTAGCCCACCGGCCGATAGCGAGTACCGCATTTCACTGGTCCTGAAGCAGGATCTGGACGGATTGACAGATTTTCTTCCCCAGCTGGAGGCGCTGGCCGACGAGGCATTGGAGCCCAATGTCTTTTACGAGCCCTGGATGCTGCTGCCTGCGCTGGAGTGTTACGCCAAAAACCACAGCCTGAGTTTCCTGCTGGTGCTGGCAACCGACCCAAGCGACGACACGCCCAGAGTCTGTGGCTTTTTCCCGCTTGAGGCACGTGAGTACTACCGCGGCCTGCCGCTGCGCAATTTCACGCTCTGGCGACATCCCCACTGCTTCCTGGCGACGCCCTTGGTACATCGCCGCTTTGCCGAATATGCCCTGCGGGGGCTGGTGAGCTGGTTCCAATCCGAGTCCCGCTACAGCCTGATGGTGTTCAACGAGGTCTCGGCCCAGAGCGAGTTACACCGCCAATTTGGCCAGATAATGGCGGCAACCAGCTTGAAGGCCTTCGAGCAGCCCTATGAGCGCGCTTTTCTGCGCACCGACAGGGGGATAACGACCTACCCGGACAGCACCCTGTCACCAAAGCCCTGTAAGAACTACCGCCGCCGACTGCGGCAACTGTCGGCCTGCGGTGAACTGCGCTGGCACAGCCTCGAATCGACGGAAGACATAGACGGTTGGATTCGCGATTTTCTGCAACTGGAAGGCTCAGGCTGGAAGGGACGCTCAGGCACGGCGCTGCAGTCATCGGAAGCTGACACGAGCTTCTTCAGAAAGATGGCGATCAACGGCCATGAGCGCGGCCGGCTGCTGATGCTGGCGTTGCGGCTTGACGACAAGCCCATCGCGATGAATGTCGTGCTGCTAAGCGGCGGCGGTGGTTTCGCCTTTAAGATTGCCTACGACGAGAACTACCGCCGTTATGCCCCCGGCGTGCTGTTGCGACTCGAGCTGTTTCAACGGCTGCTAGCCGGTAGGGAACTCGCCTGGCTGGATACCTGCGCCGACCCCGATTGCGAGCTGGCCAACCGGCTGTGCCCGGATCGCAGGCCCATCTGTAATCTGATTATTGCCAAGCCCAACACCCTGGGAGCCGGCATGCTGAATCTGCTGCCCACCCTGTCGCAGGTCAAAAAGCACCTGGTTAACGGCGATCGTGACTGAGCCGATTCCCGTTGTGCTCTGCGGTGGTTACGGCACCCGGCTGTGGCCCCTGAGCCGCAGAAGCCTGCCTAAGCAATTTGTGCCGCTGTTTGGCGACAAGACGCTGTTGCAGCTGACGCTGGAGCGGCTGGCGCTGATTTCGCGGGATCTTATCTGCGTCACCGCCGAGGAGCACCGATTCCTGGTGGCCGACACGCTGGCGCTTGCCGGTGCCAATGGCACAGTGATTCTCGAATCCGCGCCCCACAATACTGCAGTGGCCATGGGGCTGGCGGCACTGCAGGCGCAGGCGCAGGCGGCGGAAGATGCGCTGCTGCTATTCTGTCCGGCCGACCACCACATTCCCGACGCACAGGCCTTCAGCGCCACTGTCGCGAGGGGGCGCCGCGCCGCCGAAGCCGGCATGATTGTCACTTTTGGCATTGCCCCCACACAAGCCAGCACCGCCTATGGCTATATCCGCCGCGGCGAACAGCGCGCTGATGGCAGCTGGTCGGTGCGCCAGTTTGTGGAAAAACCCGATGCCACCATCGCCGGCGAGCTGCTGGCGCTGGGCGATGCGCTGTGGAATTCCGGCGTTGTGCTGAGCCGCGCCGATGTGCTGCTGACAGCCCTTGATCAGCACGCCAGCGACATCTTCAACAGCTGCTGCGAAGCCATGGCGGCCGCTGCAAGCGATGACCTCGCCATGCCCACCGGCACTGCATTCCTGCGACCCGCGCTGAACGGCGACGCCGGCGCAGCCAGTATCGACTGCGCCGTGATGGAAAAGCATCAGGCGTTGGCGGTGGTGCCGCTGGAGTCACCATGGAGTGATATCGGCAGCTGGACCGCGCTGGCTGAACTGGCCAGGGCCGATGCGCAGGGTAATCGCGGAGTCGGTCACGGCCTGGCGCTGCACAGCAGTAATACCTATATTCATGCGCCGCACCGCCCTGTCGTAGCACTGGGTGTTGAAGACTTGCTCATCATCGACACCCCGGATGCGCTGCTGGTGACTCACCGACAACAGGCCGAGCAGGTGAGCGATGTGGTCGATGAGCTGGACTGCCAGCAGGCAACGCAGCACCGCAAGGTGCACCGCCCCTGGGGTTGGTACGACAGCATTGACCTGGGCCCGCGCTTTCAGGTCAAGCGGCTGATGATTAAGGCCGGCGCCTCCCTGAGCCTGCAAATGCATCATCACCGCGCCGAGCACTGGGTGGTGGTGCAGGGCACCGCGGAAGTTACCCGCGGCAGTGAAACTTTCCTGCTCACCGAAAACCAGTCTACCTATATTCCCCTTGGCGAGAAGCACCGGCTGGCTAACCGCGGCAAGTTGCCGCTGGAAATAATCGAAGTGCAATCGGGATCTTACCTGGGCGAAGACGACATCGTGCGCTTTGACGATGCCTACGGGCGCCTGCAGACCTAGACCATGCTAAGCACCGAAGTCATCAGCGAAACGTCCGGCTTCCGCAATCTTGGCCCCGAGTGGAGCGAGCTGCTGGCGGATAGCCCCTGCAACTGCTTCTTTCTCAGCTGGGAGTGGCTGTACACCTGGTGGCTGCACCTGGCCGGCAATCGCACGCTGCATATCATAGTGGTCCGGCGCGACAAAACCTTGATCGCCATTGCACCGTTGGCCTTGTGTCCTCCGCGCCTCGAGCGCCTGATGCCGTTTCAGGTATTGGAGTTTCTCGGCTCAGGCAGCGTCGGCTCAGACTACCTCAGTTTTATTGTCAGGCAGGGACATGAGGAGGAAGCGCAACAGGCCATTGCTGAAAATCTCGACCAATCCAATCATATGCTTGAACTAACGCGGGTCGAACAACACTCGCTGGCCATGCAGAGTATGACCACCCACATGCAACGGCTGGACTGGCGCAGCAGCCGAGTGGCCATTACCTTCTGCCCCTATGTCAGATTGGACGGCCACTCCTGGGAGTCCTATCTCCTCAACCTGGATCACAGCCACCAGAAGTACCTGGCAAGAAAGCTCAGGAAATTGCACAAGGAGTTCTCGGTAGAATTTAGAGCCGTCGACAATGACGCCGAACGCCAGTTTGCGCTGGACTTGCTAATCCGCCTGCACCTGGCCTACTGGACTGAACGCGGTGGCTCCACCGCATTCCATAGCGAAGAACTGATCGATTTTCATCGATCAATGTCCAGAATCAGCATGGAGCGCGGCTGGCTGCGGCTGTATCTGCTGGTACTCGACGGCGAACCCGTCGCGGCCACCTATCTCTTTAAGTACAACAATATCTTCTACTACTACCAAATTGGCTATAACACCGACTACGCGAGATACAGCGTCGGCATGATTACCCTGGCGCTGGCAATAAAAAGCGCCATTGCCGAGGGCGCCAGCGAATTTGATCTGTTACATGACGATGTCGCCTACAAGTACCTGTGGACCCGCGAAAAACGGGGACTCCTCCGCCTCGAGCTGTATCCGCCCAACGCCCTGGGCTCCCTTTACCACAGCGTGATTCAGACCAAGGCAGGCATCAAGCAGCTGTTGCTCAATATGAATGCCTACCGGGAGAAGGCCAAATGAGAGCGGCACTGCGCCAGCGTGTTCGCGGACTGGCTAAATCCAGCGTCGCCGCCGGCATACACTGGGCGGGGCTGGACGAGTTGCTGGGTGCCCGCCGCGGTCTGCAAGCGGCGCCCCTGGTGCTGGGCTATCATCGCGTGGTTGAAGATTTTGATCGCAGCGCCCAACTGTCGATTTCCCCGATGCTGACCAGCGCGCACAGCTTTGAACAGCATCTCGACTGGATCGGCAAGCACTACCAGTTTGTGTCGCTCGATGAACTGGCTTTGATGCTCGAGGGAAGGCTGAGTCACAGCAAGCCGGTAGCCGCTATCACCTTCGACGACGGCTACCAGGATGTGTACTGGAATGCCTTTCCCATCCTCAAGCGCAAGGGCATACCCGCCGCCGTGTTCG
>JBFHRT010000100.1:0-7270 GCA_041591575.1 Spongiibacteraceae bacterium | reverse complement strand
TGGTTTTGTTTATAGGTTGCGGACGCGGCCGGGAGTTTAGCTAAGGGGCGAACAGCGGCGCGCCGCGCCGAGCGGACGCCCTTCGAAGAAATGATGGAGGTATTGCGCGTGAGGCGCGGCGATAGATAAGGCGTGATGTCACGGTTGCTGGTCCTTCAGCGTTGTTGTCCATGTTACGGGTGAGGCAAGCGGCTCAGCCCGGATTGATAGCGGTAGAGCTCAGTACCTCAAGCCAAACAGCTCAGGCATTTTCCGGTGCCGGTTGGTTCAATTGGCTAGCGGCGGCGCTGTTAGCGTTGTTTTTTGGGCGCGCGATGTCTTCTACGCCCCGCACCTCATAGCGATACACACTCACGGTGCCGGCCTCTTCCAGGCAGTGGGTGAGTTGCACCCGCAGCGCCTGGCCCGGGCGGTACAGGCGCAGTACCTGGCCGGCGGCGAATTTGCCGTTGGCGGCCACCAGGGTGGATGGCCGGTCGCCGCCCTCGCTGTCGGCGGGCAGCAGGAACACGCGCTGGAACTGGCCCTGGGGCAGGCCGGCCTTGAGCAGGCGGGCGCTGAAGGCCTGGGCGTTGTTGCCCAGCAGGTCGATGCCGATGTTGCTGAATTCGCCGCCGCGGTTTTTGATCCAGCGCAGCACGCCCAATGAAGATTGCGCCTCGCCGGGGTGGTTGAGGCAGATCAGGTTGCCGACCTTGGGGTGCACCGGGTTGGCGTTGCGCCAGCGCAGGCAGCGGCTGTGGGCGCTGGCGGCGACGCTGAGCACCGGGTAGCTGCTGAAGTTGGCGGCGGCGCCGTCTTTATTGTACTGGGCCAGCGGCGTGTGGAATTCAAACACCTGGTGGGCGAAGCGGCCGGGGGTGACTTCTTTGTAGCGAGCGTCGGTGGAGCCGGATTTGGCCCACACGTCTTTGCTGTCAGCGCCATCTTCGCCATTGGCGGCTTTGGCTTGCAGCAGCGGCTGTTTGTCTTCTTCGAGAAAGGCGTTGAAGGCGTGCTGGCCGGCGGCGAAGTAGTGGCCGGCGAACAGCCCCAGCGCCAGGCGCAGCGGCTCCTGGCTGGGGGCGATGGCCGGCGCCGGTTGCGGCGGCTCGCACAAGGCACGGCGCAGTTTTTCCAGCAGCCAGGGGTAGAGGCCGCTGTCTTCACCGTCGCTTTCGCGCTGCTCGTCGCGCAGCCGGGTATCGAGGCCGCGGGTGTCGATGCCGATGCAACCGGAAGTGCTGGTGGAAGGGTTAGCGGTGTTGGCATCACGGCGCCGGGGCGGGCGGTCTTCGCTGAGTTTGAACAGCCAGTCAGCATTGCCGGCACTGGCGGTGCCGACACAGCCGTTCCAGCGGGCAAAGTGCTCGAACAGCCGGCTCATGTCGCGCTGGCGCAGCTCCTGGGGGCGGGCGGCGGCCAGCAGTAGCGGGCGCAGGTAGGCGTGTTGCACGCTGCAGTCGCCGTAGACGCTGTCTTGCACCTCGCTGTTGAGGCACTGGTATTTGGCGGCGGTCATAAACAGCTGGTGCAGGGCCTGCCACTGGCCACTCACCGGTTCACCGTAACTCTGGTAGCGGCGCAGCAGCAGTGCGCCCTGCTCGCTCAGCGCCCGGTGCAGCGCCAGCGCCAGCTCGGCCTCATAGGGCTCGTCTTCGTCCGGCTCGGCAGCCTCGGTGTTGGCCGCGGGCAGTGGTGCGTCTTCATAGGGGTTGGCGCTGGCGACGGGTATGTCGCTGGCGCCGGCGGCGTCACGCGCCTGCTGCAGGCGCTCGGCAGCCTGGCTTGCGGCCAGGGCGTAGGCGTCGCGCAGGTGGCGGTTGAGCTTGTCGCAGAGGTTAAAGCTGCGCTGCTGCTCGGCGCTGAGCGCCAGCGGCTTGGCCAGGAACTGGCGCTCCAGTCCGCGCAGGGTGGTGTGCAGCACCGGGCGCATGGCCTCCAGCGCCGCCAGCCGCTCGGCCGGCTCGCGCTCGACCCGGCCCAGTTCTTCCACCGCCGGTCGCAGCTGGCGGGCGCACTCCTCGGCATTGGCCACCGGCAGCGTGGCCACCCAGCGCTCCACGGCAGAGGGTTGCGGCTTTTGGCGGTGTTGTTCGCGCCAGCGGCGGTTGAAGTATTTCAGCAGGGAGAGGTCACCCCAGCGCTTGCTGTTGTTTTTATTATTGTTGCTTGTCACGGCTTGGCACCTGCAGCGCGGTGTGCCCACCGCCGGGCAGCGGCGGGCAGTTGTACAGGCGAAATGTTAACCAGTTCACACTTGCTTGCCAAGACCCACCCCGGCGGGGCTGCTGGCGGGCTAGATGGGCGGGCTAGATGGGCGGGCTAGGCAGGGCCGCGGCGTAGGGGGAAGGCAATGGTGATTTCCAGGCCCTCGCCGGGTTCGCTGCGCAGCGAGATGCAGCCGTGCAGCTCTTCTTCCACCAGTTTTCTGACCAGGTACAGGCCGAGGCCACTGCCGCCTTCCTCGCGCTGGGTGGTGAAGTATTTTTCGAACACCTCGACCTGATGTTCGCGGGGGATGCCGCGGCCGTCGTCGCGATAGATCAGGGTGACGGTATTGCCCTCCACCGTCAGCGCGATGTCGATTTCTCCGCTGTCGTCCTCGCCGTAGCCGTGTTTGAGCGAGTTCATCACCAGGTTGGTGAGTATCTGGGAGAAGGCCCCTGGCACGCTGTAGATTTTCAGGCTGTCGGGTCCGCTGACATTAATGTGATGGGCGCTGCGTTTGGTGTGCGGCCGCAGGTTGAGCAGCACGTCGTCGATATAGGCGCGCAGGTCGAAACTGCGCGGGGCATGGCTGGCCTGGTCAATGGAGACGGTCTTAAAGCTGCGCATCAGGTCGCTGGCGCGCTGCAGATTGCGCACCACCAGCTCGCAGGCCTGCTGGCAATGGCCCAGGTGGGTCTCCAGTTCACTGCGGCTGGGGTGTTCGCCCGCCAGGGTGCTGCGTACCTTCTCCATTGAGGCAATCCCCGACGAGGCGGCGGTAAGCGCCACCCCCAGCGGGGTGTTGACCTCATGCACCATGCCCGCCACCGCATCGCCCAGCGATGCCAGCCGCTCCTGCTGAACCAGCAGCTCCTGGGCCTGCTTGAGCTCTTCCAGCGCCTGGGTGCGCGACTGCACGGTGTCTTTGAGTTGCGATAACGTGTGCTCCAGCGACCGGTTGCGCTCGATCAGGTTTTGCTCCATGTGGTTGAATGCCTGATTGAGCAGCGCGATTTCGGCGTAGCGCGAGTCTGCCGTCGCCGCACTGCCGGTCTGGTTGCCGTCACCCCAGTGGCCCTCGCTGATGCGGGCGGCGCGGTAGGCCAGCCGCTCCAGCGGCCGGGTGAGGCCGTGGGATGCCAGCAGCACCGCCACCACCGCCAGCGCCGAAACCGCGGCGGTTATGGCGATCATCACCCGACGCAATTCCCGCAGCGGCGCGTAGGCCTCGGCGGTTTCCAGAATCATCACCAGCCCCCAGTCCGGCTCCGGCAGATAATGGCTCACCCCCAGCACCGGCCGGCCGCGGTAGTTGACGGCCTCGGTGAGCAGGCGGTTTTCTTTCAGCAGGGCGCGAGTGATGGGCACGTTCAGTGCCGTTTTCGGCACCCGCCGCTGCAGCGCGGCGTTGGCGTCAAAGCGCAGCGGCAGCAGGAACTCGGCATCGCCATTGGCGGCCCGCCGCGCCAGCAGGGTTTCGCCGGTGCTGCCGAGGCCAGTGTAGTCACCCACCAGGGCATAGAGGTCATCCGGCCTGATTTCAATGAGCAGCACGCCGAGCTCGACACCGCCGAGTTGCAGCGGGCTGACCAGCTGGCTGACAAAGTGGCCGTCGTCGGTGCGGGCCATCAGGTCGACGGCCTCGCCCTGCAGGCCGCGGATAAAGGCGGGACTGGCGGAGTCGTCGGCGCCGATACGCGCAGTATCGGTGGAGACCAGTACACGGCCATCGCGCCCCCACAGGGTGATATGCCCAAAGTTGGGCATGGCGGCTTTGACGTCGTCGAGAATCCGGCTGATGCGCTCGCGAGGGGCGGCGTCTCCGGTGTTCACCAGTTCGCTGAGGCTTAGCCGCAGCTGGGTGCGGCTGGCCACCAGGGCCAGAAACTCGTGGCGGTGGCGCAGGGCCGCGCGCACCCGCGCCACCTGGGTGCTGGCCACCGACTGCAATTGCGCCAGGGTGTCCTTGGTGAGGGTGTCGCGGTAATAGACGTAGGACACCCTGCCCACCGCTGCGATAGACAGCAGCAAAATGGGCAGAAAGGTGACCAGTAGTCGGCTGCGTACAGTCATGGAGGCAGCGTCTCGCCAGAATGTGTCGGCGCTAGCCGGGCAGTGGCAGCCCTCAAAGTATAGGCAGTGCGGGCGGGGGTGCGCTCAATGCCTGCAGGGCGTCAGTAGGGGGAGGCTGGAGAGCCGGGGCCGGGCTGGTCAGCAAAGTAGATGCGGAAGGGCAGGTCGCGGCTCTCGCCGAGGTAGATAACGAAGCCGTAGCGGCCCTCTTCGTAGTTGTCGAGGTATTCGTAGCGGGGGGTGAAGCGGAATTCCTGTTTCAGCCGCGGCGCAGTGACCACCACTTCCTCGATCTGCGGCTTGTCGCCACCGTTAGTGGGCACCGATACGGTGACGCGCTGCTCATTGCTACCGGCGACGTCTTCTACCCGGTCTACCCGCGCGCCCAGCTTGCCGCCGACAAAGCCTACCCTCCGCTCCAACAGGTCGGTTTCGGTGGCGCTGTCGACGGCGCCGCTGAGCAGCAGCGCGGCGCAGGTGACGGCAAGGGCTATCAGCAAGCGTGCTGGCATGATGTGATCCCCCGCGCTCAGTGCTTATCTACCATACTAGCACTACTGGCACTGTTGGCCGACAGCTGAGCGGGCGGCCGCAACGGCGCCGTTGTAGCTCAGCCGGTAGAGCAGCTGATTCGTAATCAGCAGGTCGCAGGTTCGACTCCTGTCAACGGCACCAGGCCTTTCTCCCCATTGCGGCGACCGCCGCAGGAAATCAGTGCATCAGTGCGGTGAGGATGCCACTGATTAGCGCACCCTGGCGCTTGTGGCCGGTTTTCTGAAACACCTGTTTGAGCTGGGAGCGCAGAGTAGCCTCGGTTTTGTGACGCCGCGCAGCCGCCTCCTGCAGGCTCATGCCCGCCACCAGGTCTTCACACAGCCGCGCCTCGGCCGGCGACAGTGAGAAGTACTGGGCGATGAGGTCGGCACTGGGCAGGCGGCGGCTGCCGGGGTCGTAGACGGTGACCAGCGCGCCGCCGCTGAGCAGCTCGCTGTTTTCGATCGGGCGCAGCACCAGTGTCAGCGGCGGCCGGCCGCTGCGCTGCAGGAACAGGGTATCGGCGCTGTAGGCCTCGCGCCCCATACTGGAACGCACCACCTGTACCGTCGAGCGGAAGAAGGCGTTCTGCACTTGGCGGTCGCTGAAGGCCAGACGCTGGTCGGCGATGACCAACTGGCGCTCGCGTCCGACCAGTTGCTGCGCGGCGCTGTTGGCGTGGACGATGGCGGCCTGGTCGTCGAGCAGGAAGGTCGCGTCCGGCAACAGGTCGATGACCGCGGCCAGCGAATTGGCAGCCAGCGCGCGGCGGTCGATCTGGCGATAGAGCTGCGCCGCCTGGCGGATATAGGGCACCAGGCGGTTGAGTTCCTGCAGCTCACTGTCTTGATAGGGCCCCTGGGCCACGGTGCGCTGCACGGTCAGCAGCTGGGCGTGGGTGGGGCTGGCATGCACCACCAGCCAGGCGGTGTCGAGCATGTCCTGCTCGCTCTCCCACTTGTCGTAGTCCTCGTCGGCATTGAACGCCGGCAACAGCGGCAGCGCCGACTGGAACAGGCCGGGGGACTGGTAGGCCGCGTGGTTGGAGACTACGTCCTGGGCAATCATGTTGTTGTCCAGGTACCAGGCCAGAAACTCGTCGGACAGCCCGGCGTACCACAGGTGCTCGATCTGCAGCGGCTGCTTGCGGACCAATAGCAACTGGGCGGCGCAGCCGTTGATGGACTGCGTCAGTAGCTCGAGAAAGGCGTGAAAGCCTTCGCGGTGGGTCAGCGAACCGTACAGAGCCTGAATGAGTTCAGCGTCATTAGCGATGGTGACCGGCGGGGGCGACGGGCGAACGCCCCCGGACTGCGGACCCGTCATGGTGAATCCTTGTGTTGGTTCGGTGTGCCGGCAGCGCTGCCGGATCAGCAGCGCTATGGTAGCGCGTCAGCCGGCGGCGCGCTCGCCCTCGCGGCGCTGCTCCCAGCGCGCCACCGCCGACAGCAGCGCCTGCAGGGTGGCGGAAGTGGTGTCGGCAGCCTGCGCCGCGGCACTGTAGGCGGCGCCGTCGGCGTGAATGCGCAGGCAGGCCAGGGCGCTGGCGTCGCTGCCGCTGCTCAGCGCAAATTCCTCGTAGTTTTCCACCACGATGGCCGCGCCGCAGCGCCGCTCCAGCGCCGCCACCAGTGCCTCCACGGCACCCTGGCCGTCGCCGCGCAGGGCGCTGCTGACCGCGCCCTCAGCGCCATCGTCGTGACCGAGAACGACCTGTACCTGCACGCCCTCGTCGCCGCGGTGCAGGTCGTAGCGCTTGAGCGTCCAGCCCGCCGGCACCGCCAGATAGTGCTCGTCGAACAGGGCGCGAATGCGCGCCGGGTCCACCTCGCCACCGCCGCTCTCGGCCTCGCGCTGCACCGTACCGGCGAATTCGATCTGCAGCCAGCGCGGCAGCGCGATGCCAAAGTCGCGCTCCAGCACATGGGCGACGCCGCCCTTGCCGGACTGGCTGTTGATGCGCACCACTTCCTCGTAACGCCGGCCCAGGTCGGCGGGGTCGATGGGCAGGTAGGCCACGTTCCAAGGTTCGCCGCCCGCGCGCTGCGCCAGGCACTTGCGGATGGCGTCCTGGTGGCTGCCGGAGAAGGCGGTAAACACCAGCTCGCCGGCATAGGGGTGGCGCGGGTGGGTGGCGATCTCGGTGCAGGCCTCGACGGTGGCGGTGATCTCGGCCATGGCCGACAGGTCCAGCTCGGGGTCGATACCCTGGGAGTAGAGGTTCATGGCCATGGTCACCAGATCCATATTGCCGGTACGCTCACCGTTGCCCATCAGGGTGCCTTCGACCCGATCAGCCCCTGCCATTACCGCCAGTTCGGCGGCGGCCACGGCACAGCCTCGATCATTGTGGGTGTGCACGCTGATGCTGATGTGTTCACGGCGCTTTATATTGTCGCAGATCCACTCGATCTGGTCCGCGAACACATTCGGTGTCGCCATTTCAACGGTGGCAGGCAGGTTGATGATCATC
>JBFHRT010000099.1:0-7314 GCA_041591575.1 Spongiibacteraceae bacterium | reverse complement strand
GGGTGTATTGCAGCGGCTGTGCGAATGGCGCGAGCGTCAGGCGCGCGAGCGCGATATCCCGCGCGGGCGCGTGATCAAGGATGCGGTGTGTTATGAAATAGCGCGCTGCTGCCCGCGCCAGCGCGCGCAGCTGGCCGACATTCGTGATTTGCCGCCGCCGGCACTGCGCCGCTACGGCGACGAACTGCTGGCGCTGGTCAAGGCCGGAGTTGAGGCCGCCGACGGCGAGCTGCCGCCGGCGCTGCCCAAGCCGCTGCCCCGGGAGCAGGCCCAGCAGATGCAGCAGCTGCGCCAACTGGCCGACAGTATTGCCGAGCAGCTGCAGCTGCCGGCGGACCTTCTGGTGCGCAAGCGTGACCTCGAGGCACTGCTGCGCAGCGCCCAATCCAGCCCGACCCTTCCCGACGAGCTGCGCGGTTGGCGCGAGGCAGTGGTGGGGCGGGCATTGCTCGAAGCAGTAGAAACTTTATGACGACGGTATCCCTATGAAAACGGAATCCACGAAAACGCTGTGCACCATCTATCGCAGCCCCCGGCGCGAGGGTATGTATCTGTACGTGGAAAAGTCTGAAGACACCGCGCGGGTGCCCGAGGCCCTGCTCAAGCAGTTCGGCACGCCGGAGCGGGCGATGACGCTGGCGCTGTATCCCGGCCGCAAGTTGGCGCAGGCCGATGCCGGTAAGGTACTGCAGGCCATTGCCGAGCAGGGCTTTTACCTGCAGATGCCGCCGCAGCCCGGTGTTGCCGCGACTAAGGATGGCGAGGCGCGCTAAATGGCGTTCTGGCAGCAAAAAAGCCTGGCCGAGATGAGCACTGCGGAGTGGGAAGCCCTCTGCGACGGCTGCGGCAAGTGCTGCCTGCACAAGCTGGAGGACGAGGATACCGGCGAGTGCTTCTATACCCGCGTTGCCTGCCGCTACCTGGACGAAAACAGCAGCCGCTGCGGCTGCTACAGTGAGCGCCTGCAGCGGGTGCCGGACTGCACGAAGCTGACGCTGGCCGATATCGACAAGTTTCACTGGCTGCCCGCCAGCTGCGCATACCGGCTGCTGGCGAATGGGCAGCCATTGCCGGACTGGCACCCGCTGGTCTCCGGTGATCCCGACAGCGTACACCGCGCCGGGGCGTCGGTGCGCGGGCGCTGCCTCAGCGAGGAGCAGGTGCACCCGGATGACCTGGAAGCGCATATCGTGCACTGGGTCGATTGTGCCTGAACGATGACAATAATTAAGGATTGGCATGGAACTGATTGAACTGAGGGAATACCTCTGGGCCTGGCTGGTGTACATCGCCGGTTGCGTGGTGCTGCTGAGCATCGGTTGGGGCTGGACCCGAAACCTGCCCTGGCTGTGGCTGAAAAACAGCCTGCGCCTTGGTGTGGCGGCGCTGCTGCTGACGCCCATTCCCCACGAGGATGCGGCGCATTTGTGGGTGCCGGCGGTGATAGTGGCTGGTCTTGGCTGGCTCACCGGCGACGAAGTGGCGGCGGTATCGGCGCTGACTACCCTGGCCGGAGTGCTGCTGGGCAGCGTGCTGGTGGCGATAGGGCTGGCTTATATGCTGCCGGGCAAGGCCAAAGCAGCCAATGGCGGCGCCCCGGCGAACGGTGACAATGGCAGCAATAGTCGGATTGAGCCGACCATGGCGGACAAGCCGGCGGCCGGGGAGAAACCGCCGGCCTGAACGCGCGCAGGCCTGTCCGATTCGGTCAACAAAAGTGGCCGTGGCGGTAATTGCGCCGAGGCTGTACAAAGTTTAGCCTGTCGACCCTGGCCCAGCCGAAATTCTATACGGTCAGACAAGACAGCCGTAAGATTCCTGAAGTAGGAAAATGACTATGAAGTTTCAAGGCACTGATACCTATGTCGCCACCGATGATCTGCAGATGGCAGTCAACTCTGCGGTGGTGCTGCAGCGCCCACTGCTGATCAAGGGCGAGCCCGGCACCGGCAAGACGCTGCTGGCCGAGGAAGTGGCGAGCGCGCTGGGCATGCCGCTGATCCAGTGGCATATCAAGTCCACCACCAAGGCGCAGCAGGGCCTGTACGAGTACGACGCGGTATCGCGCCTGCGCGACTCGCAGTTGGGTGACGAAAAAGTCTACGACATCGGTAACTACATCAAGAAAGGCAAGCTGTGGGAGGCCTTCGACGCCGACGAGCAGGTGGTGCTGTTGATCGACGAGATCGACAAGGCCGATATCGAATTCCCCAACGACCTGCTGGTGGAACTCGACAAGATGGAGTTCTTTGTTTACGAGACCGGCGAAACGGTTCGAGCAAAGAAACGCCCCATCGTCATCATCACCAGTAACAACGAAAAGGAACTGCCCGACGCCTTCCTGCGCCGCTGCTTCTTCCATTTCATCAACTTCCCCGACCGTGAAACCATGGAAGAGATCGTCGCGGTGCACTACCCGGATATCAAGAAAAGCCTGGTGCAGGAAGCGCTGGAAGTCTTCTTCGATGTGCGCAGTATTCCCGGACTGAAGAAGAAGCCCTCCACCTCGGAGCTGATCGACTGGCTCAAGCTGCTGATGGCTGACGATGTGCCCGAGGAAATCCTCAAGAATCGCGACAGCAGCAAGGCAATACCGCCGCTGTACGGAGCGCTGCTGAAAAACGAGCAGGATGTGCACCTGCTGGAGCGGCTGGCCTTTATGCACCGCCGCGAATCGCGCAACTAGTCTACTTTGACCCGACCCGAGGCGGATGGTGTTCAGTGCATGCTGATTCAGTTTTTCTTTACTCTCAAGCAGGCTGGGATTCCGGTCACGCTGCGTGAGCTGCTGGACCTGCTGGCGGCGCTGGAGGCGCGGCTGGCCTTCGCCAGTGTCGACGACTTCTACCATCTGGCGCGGGTGTGTCTGGTCAAGGACGAGAAGTACTTTGACCGCTACGACCAGGCCTTCGGCCGTTATTTTCGTGATTTGCAGACGCTGGACGATGTGCTCGAAGCGGTGATTCCAGACGACTGGCTGCGCAGTGAGTTTCTCAAGCAGCTCAGCGAAGAAGAGAAAGCCAAGATCGAATCGCTGGGTGGACTCGACAAGCTCATTGAGCAGTTCAAAAAGCGCCTGGAAGAACAGAAAGAGCGCCACGCCGGCGGCAACAAGTGGATCGGCACCGGCGGCACCTCACCCTTCGGCCACAGTGGTTACCACCCCGAAGGCATTCGTGTCGGCGGCGAGAGCAAGAACAAGAAAGCGGTCAAGGTCTGGGAGAAGCGCGACTTCAAGAACCTGGACGACAGCGTCGAGCTGGGCACCCGCAACATCAAGGTAGCACTGCGCCGGCTGCGCAAGTTTGCCCGCAGCGGCGCCGACGACGAACTGGATCTGGATGACACTATCCGCTCCACCGCGCGCAATGCCGGCCTGCTGGACATCAAGATGGTTCCCGAGCGCCACAATGCGGTTAAGGTGCTGCTGTTCTTCGACGTTGGCGGTTCCATGGACCCCTATGTGCGTATGTGCGAAGAATTGTTCTCGGCGGCGCGCTCCGAGTTCAAACATATGGAGTATTTCTACTTCCACAACTATGTCTACGAGTCGGTGTGGAACAACAATGTGCGCCGTCACGCCGAGCGCATCGCCACCATGGACGTACTGCACAAATACAGCAGCGACTACCGGGTGATCTTTGTCGGTGATGCCTCCATGTCGCCCTACGAAATCCTGCAGCCCGGCGGCAGCGTCGAGCACTGGAATGACGAAGCTGGTGAAGTGTGGATGCGCCGCATTCTCGATACCTATGAAAAAGTGGTGTGGCTGAACCCGGTGCCCAAAGACGAGTGGGGCTGGACCCACTCCATTGATATCACCTACCAGCAGATGGAATCGCATATGTACCCGATGACGCTGGCGGGGCTGGAAGAGGCGATGGGGTATCTGGCGAAATAATTCGGGTCTGACGTCGGACGCTTAACAGCAAAAGCGGTGCGCATAACGCACCTTAGCGTTCTGACGAAGCGCCTGTAGGTGCGAATTTATTCGCACAAATAGTCACCGCGGTTCCATCAATGTGCGGCTAAAGCCGCACCTACAAGCGCCGTTTGTAGATCAATAAAAAAGCGCTATCCGGGTGGCCGGGTAGCGCTTTTTTTGTAGGGTGCGCCATGCGCACCGCTTTGCTTTTCGTTGTTACGCGTCAGACGTCAGACTTCCGACCGCCCTCACACATGTATCCCCTTCAACACTGCGGCCAGCGCTACCTGCTCGGAGGAAGCCTCGGCCTTCTGTTCTTCCTCTTCGCCCTTGGCGGCGGCGGAATCCGGGAAGGTCTTGAACACCATGTTCATGATGATCTCGGTAGCCTTGGGCATGATGGCATTGAGCACCTGCATGGTGATGCCCAGCGGCGTGGCAATGCGCTTGGGACGCTTGACGATGGCTTCGGTGATCATGTCTGCCGCTTCCTCGGGGCTGAGGGTGGGCACCGCGTTGTAGATCGAGGTGGGGCCGATCATCGGCGTGCGCACCAGCGGCATGTTGATGGTGGTGAAGGCGATATTGCGGTCGGAAAACTCCGCGGCGGCGCTGCGCGAAAAGGCATCCAGCGCTGACTTGGAGGCAGCGTAGGCCGAGAAGCGCGGCGAGGTGCCGACGATGACGGCAATGGAGGAAATGTTGATGACGTGACCCTGCTGGCGCGCCAGCATCGACGGCGCCAGGCCCATTACCAGACGGATGGCGCCGAAGTAATTGAGCTGCATGGTGCGCTCGAAGTCGTGGAAGCGGTCGAAGGTCAGCTCCAGCGAACGGCGAATGGAGCGGCCGGCGTTGTTGATCAGCACATCCACGTGACCGTGCTTGGCGAGCAGGGTTTCCACTAGCTGGTCACAGGATTCCATGTCAGATACGTCGCAGCTGTAGGCGAAGGAGGTGCCGCCGCGCTCGGCAATCTCGCGCTGGGTCTCCTCCAGTTTTTCCAGGGTGCGCGCCACCAGCACCACCTGGGCGCCGGCGTCGGCCAGTTTCAGCGCCGCGGCCTTGCCGATGCCGGAAGAGGCGCCGGTGATCACCACCACCTTGCCGTTCACATTGCCGTGCAGGGTGCGGTCCTTGAACAGTTCGGGGTCCAGGTTGCGCTCCCAGAAATCCCAGAGTTTGGCCGCGTAGTCGGGCAGGCGCGGTACCTCGATGCCGCTGCCTTTGAGCGCCCGCTCAGTGTCGCGGGTGTCGAAGCGGGTGGGCCAGTCGACAAACTTGAGCGAGTCGCCGGGAATGCCGAGGTCCTTGAGTACCATGTTGATGATACGGCGGATCGGCGGCAGATTTTTCAGGGCATTGCGAACGCTCTGCGGAATGAAAGCGAACATGCGGGTGTCGATGCGCAGTGCCATGCGCGGCGCGTGGCCGGCCTCGGCGAAGATGTTCAGCACTTCACCCACGCGGTAGGGCTCGGGGTCGGTGAGGTGGAAGCAGCGGTTGTCCAGCTCGCTCTGGTGCGACAGGTAGTCCATGGCGTCGGCGACAAAGTCCACCGGCACAATATTCATCTGCCCGCCCTCAATGCCAATCAGCGATACCCACTGGGGCAGCGAACGGCGCATTTTCTGCAGCAGCTTGAAGAAATAGTAGGGGCCGTCGATCTTGTCCATCTCGCCGGTTTTGGAGTGGCCGACGACGATGCCGGGCCGGTACACGCGCCAGGGAATGCTGCAGTTTTTGCGCACCAGTCCTTCGGAGAGGTGCTTGGTACGGAAGTAGGGGTGGTCCAGCCCTTCAGCCTCTTCAAACATGTCTTCGTGGAAGTGGCCGCGGTAGAGGCCGGCAGCGGCGATGGAGCTGGCCAGGTGGAAGCAGCCGGCCTGCAGCGCTTCGGCACAGGCAATGGCGTTGCGAGTACCCTCGACGTTGGCCACTTCTTGGCTGGCGGCATCGGCTTTGAGGTCGTAGATGGCGGCCAGGTGGTAGAAGTGGGCAATTTTGCCCTTCAGCTCTTCGAGAGCGCCGGATTCCAGCCCCAGCTGTGGTTGCGACAGGTCGCCGATGACAGGCACGATTTTTTCAGCGCCATTTTCGCACTGGGCCTGCAGGGTTTTAATCTTGTCGCGCGATTCCTCGCGCACCAGTACGTAGACCGTGCCCTCACGCTTGCACAGGTTCTGTACCAGAAAACGGCCAATAAAGCCGGTACCGCCGGTGACAAAGTAGTTCATGTGATCTCCTCCAGGTAAAAGCGTTTTTTCTTATTCGCGTCGCCCTCGTGGGCGACGGCGTTAATTCAGCGGCGCAATGGCCGTTTCCAGCTCAACAAACGCATCAACAATGTAATCGGACAGTTTGTCGAGGTGGGGCAGGGCACGAGTTGCCACCAGTCCGAAATGCAGGTGCTTGTCATAGCTGAACAGGGTGATGTTCATGTGGTTGGCCGGCGTCAGCGCGCTGATGGGGTACATGGACTCCAGCTTGGCGCCTTTCAGATAGAGCGGCTGGCGCGGGCCGGGTACATTGGATACCAGGGTGTTGCCAAGCGGTGGCACCACATCACTGAGGTTGAGCAGCTCTGCGAGCTGAGCCGCGGTTCCCAATGCCAGGGTGTAGGCAATGACCGAGGAAGAAGGCACGCCGTCGATCTGGTAGCGCACGTTGCGCAGGGTGAAACCGATTTCGCGCAGACGCTCGTAGGGGTCACTGGTGCGGCGGGCGAGATCCACCAGCACGATGCCGATTTTGTTGCCGCGCGCGGCGTCGCCTTTCTGGCGCAGGTTGACCGGCATTTGAATGGTGATCGGCTCCTCGAGGCTGGCGCCGCATTCGTCGAGATAACGGTGCAGGGCGCCGTCGATGCAGGTCAGTGCCACGTGGTTCAGGGTGGAGCGGGTCAGCTGGCGAATGCGGTTAACGCGCTCCATTGATACCTTGGCGGTAGCCACCTGCCGGCCGGCAGTGACCTGTCCGGTCAGCGGCGTGTTGTGGCTGGCTTTGAACGGCACCGCGACGGCGTTTTTGGTGAGCTTAAAGCCTTCCAGTGCCAGCTGGGTACTCAGCTTGCTGAGCCCCGCCAGCATTTTGATTTGTTTGTAGGTGCTGCCGGTCAGGCTTTTCGCCAGCGTCGTCAGTGAAAAGCCTGTGTCGCCTTGTTCTGGCGCGCTTGCCTCGGACTGCATCCACACGAACTTGGCGCGTTTGGCGCGCGGCGACTTGTTGAGGCTCTGCAGCAGCCAGGTGGACATGCTCATGCCATCGGCATAGGCGTGGTGAATGCGCATATACAGGGCGAAGTGCGCGTCGTCGAGGCCGTCGATGATATGAAATTCCCAGATGGGTTTGTCGCGCGCCATCAGCGGGGTGTGGAGTTCACTCACCAG
>JBFHRT010000098.1:0-7316 GCA_041591575.1 Spongiibacteraceae bacterium | reverse complement strand
GAATTCAGGTAATCCATGTCCAGCTTTCTCAATGATTTCCACAGCCTGGCCGACGGTCAGATTCAGGTCACCCCGGAACAGGCCAGCCGCTTTGCCAAGCTGATCGCCGACGACTTCAACCCCATTCACGACCCCGAATCCAAGCGCTTCTGCGTGCCCGGCGACCTGCTGTTCGCCCTGGTGCTGGCCCACTGCGGCCTGTCTGAGCGCATGCGTTTCAATTTCCAGGGCATGGTGGGGCGCGACGCGTCGCTGTGCCTGCGGGAACGCGACGGCGCCCATATCGATGTTACCGATGGCGCCGACAAGGTCTATCTGCAGGTGGAGCGCGACGGTGCCACCACCCGCGACGCCGCCGTGATCGAGTCCCTCACCCGCCAGTACGTGGCCTTCTCCGGGCACAACTTTCCGCACCTGCTGCAGCCGCTGCTGGCCGAGCAGGGGGTGATGTTCAATCCCGACCGCCCTTTGCTGATCTACGACAGCATGGACTTTACCCTGCAGCGGCTGGATATCAGCGCGCCCGAGCTGGCGCTGGCAGAGGCCAATCTAACGGTGAACGGCAAGCGCGGTGAAGTGTTGCTGCGTTACGACATCCGCGCCGGCGGCGAGGTGGTGGGCAGCGGCTCCAAGAAGCTGCTAGTCAGCGGATTGCGCGACTACGACGACGAGCGCATGCAGGCCATCATCGTCCAGTACGCCGAGCGCAAAGCAGCCTGGCAGGGCTGATTCTGTCAGCAGGGGCGCCGCCTTGGCGTCGCCCCACTCCCCTCTCTCACGCGCAGGTGCCGAGTCCTGCCCCTTGTATCTGCACTCGGTTGTCGACACCGCCACGCCACCCACCGCTCGCTCCTGGTTATAACCCCATCACTTTTAATTCCGTATTGATCACAGAGCGGCGATTGCCTTCTGCTAGTATGTTGACGGGCTTCCCCCCCATCACCGCGATAACAAACTACCGCAATAGCGAGCGCCCGGGAGGTGTGACCATGGACCGCGCCCAGCACAACATCTACAGCCTGTTTGAACAACTCGGCTTACCCGCCGGCGACGCGGAAATCGAGCATTTCATTGAGGCCCACCGACCACTGCCGCCGGGATTGCCACTGCACTGCGCCGATTTCTGGAACGAGAGCCAGGCCAATTTTCTCGCCGAGGCCATTGCCGAAGACGCCGACTGGGCCGAAGTCGTCGACGAACTGGATGTGTGCCTGCGCTCCATGGTCAAGCCCCAGCGCCTTCCCGACGACCACTGGCTCAGCCGCGCCGCGGAATCGCGCCTGCCGGAGTTGTACTGAGCGCCAGCCCTGGGTTCCTCGCAGTCGTATTGGGCTCCACGCACAGCAATAAGTGGATTTCGGTATGGCGCCAGCCACCACGCTGGACCATTCTTGAACAAGCGGATCGCATTATCGCCGCCATACTTGCTGCAGACTGAGGTCTGCAAAATTGCTTATCTGGGGACGAATTTCCTGGGGGAGAGCCGTGAACACACCCGCGCTTCTATGGGTGGATTTGCGCAGCAACAAGAAACCGCAATCCAGCGAGCGCTTGTTTTTCAGCAAGCATTGCCTACTCAATACGATGGAGCCGCATCAGATTACGGATGCCCGCGACTATCGCAATCAGCCCGCAATTTTCTGCCTAGAATACGACTACCCTAGCCACCTCGAACTCAAACTGTTGCAGCACACCAAACGCCTGCACCCTCACTGCCCACTGCTGATGCTCACCAAGCAGCACTCTGAGGCACTGGCGGTATGGGCCTTTCGTTCCGGCGCCTGGGACTACCTGGCCACACCGCTGGGCGACAGCGAGCGCAGCCGCGCGCTGCACGAGCTGCAGGCGCTGGCGAATCAGCTACAACAAAGGTACACACCGCGGCTATCGGTAACACGCGCGCCGGATATGCCGCGCGAGGGACGCTTCCGCGGCCAGGCCGGTGAAAACTTCACACTAATGCAGGCAGTCGCTCATATTGAGCGCCATTCGGCGCGCAAGCTCTGCCTGGAAGAAGTGGCGCGGCACTGCAACATGAGCGTGTCTAAATTCAGCCGCCTGTTCAAACGCAATTTCGCGCTTACTTTTCAGGAATATCTGGTGCTGCACCGCATCGGCGAGTCGCTGCGACTGTTGCGCAACCCCCACGCCACCGTCTCAGAGGTCGCTTATACCGTGGGCTTCAACGACCCCTCCTACTTCACGCGCGCGTTCAAGCGCCACACCGGCGTACTTCCCTCCGAGTTTCGTGAAGTCAGCGATCCCGACGTAGAAAAATCCCTGTTGCTGAATCTGCTCGCGCCCGCTGTTCACTGAACTCGGCAGCGCTGCAAAATAGTTCAAGCCTCCTGCAACTCAGTCCTAACACCACAGCTCAGCGGAAGCTAAGTTTTTCAATGCAGCTCTCAAGCTCACTACGGGCAATCAAAAACACATGGAGAATGATGATGAACAGAGCATTGAAGAAAACCCTTGTGCCACTGACGGTGGCTGTCTGCGTCTGCCTGCTCAGTACCCCGGCAGCGGCACAAAGCACAAAATCTGCTGTGTCGCGCAATCATGCCGGCGTCACTGTGGGTGAGACCGAATACCCGACCCTGTCGGCGACAATCCATATTCCCCAGCAGAAAGATCTCCACGTGGACATTTCGCTGGAGTGCGGACTGGTCACAGCCACCCAGGTCAAGACTAAGGGCGGCGACAGGAACCGCGAATCCGCCTCGGCCACCGTACAGGTATGGGTGGATGTCTTCGACAGCAGTGGCGCCTCGGTGCTGGGCAGCAACGGTGCTTATCCCAGCGTCTACCCCGCCCCCAGCGCGCCGGTCACCTTTTGCCACCGCGAGCAGGTGCTGGAGGCCAAACTGCAGGGCATCATCGAGAACATTCAGTGCTTTGATGAGCTGGAATACGACTTGGACGGCAACGTCACCGGCGGCGGCGACTTTGACCCCACTAACGATGGCTGCGTACTCACCGACGAAGAAGTGGCGCTCTACCTGAGCACCATGAATGCCAACGCATTCAATTTCGTAGTGGAAAACCTCGATTCAGGCACCTACACAGTTCGCGCCTACGTCGAGGGCGACTTCAACAACAGCAATGACGACGCTGAGTGTCAGGGCCTGCCGACGCTGGAAGAAGGCATCAATACCTGCTCGGCGGTGGTGATCGGTCGCGGCAGCATGGTGCTGGATGAAATCCGCTTGGGCAACGACCACTGAGCCGGGGCGCTAGTATCCGCGGACACTGGCCGTGGCCGCGGAGCCATGAACCGCCACACAGCAACATTGCCGGCCGCCGCTAGTTACCGCCCCCGCGGCGGCCGGTGCCAACCGTCTATCCCTATTAGGCAACCCCCATGAATGCATTGCGCAGGAATTTTCCCCTCGCCCTCATCTGGGTCGCCATCGCCGGCCTGACGACCCTTGCCCTACAGCAACTGCACGCAGACCCGCCTACACCGGTTTATTCTCTCCTGCACGGCAAGCGTATCGGTGTGGTGCTCAGCGGCGAGCCCGAACGCCGCCACCGGGTCTTCATCGGCCTGGATCGCATTCCCGGTAACAGTGAGGCGGCACTGGTGGAACATGCCGGCGGCCGCGTGCACCACCGCTACCACCTGGTTCCGGCCATGGCCGCCGAGCTTTCCGAAGCCGGCATCGACGCGCTGCTGCAGCGCCCGCAGGTACTCAGTATTGAGGGCGACGGTCTCGTCAGCACCGCCGACAGCGAGCTCGATAATAGTTGGGGAGTGGCGCACATTGGCGCCGGCAGTGTGCATTCCGGCAGCAACCGTGGCGAGGCGGTGAAGATCGCTGTGATCGACACTGGCATCGACAACCGCCACGCTGATCTCGCGCGCCGAGCCGGCGGCTATGATTTTGTCAATCGGGACAAGCGCCCCGACGACGACCACAGCCACGGCACCCATGTCGCCGGTATCATCGCCGCATTGGACAACGACGACAATGCCAGCGTGGTGGGCGCCGCGCCCGCTGCGCGACTCTACGCACTCAAAGCACTGGACGCCTCCGGCAGCGGCTACTGGAGCGACATCGTTGCCGCCGTACAGTGGGCGGTCGACAATGGCATGGCAATCAGCAACAACAGCTACACCGCCAGCGGCCACCCCGGCAGCACCGTCGAGGCAGCCTTCAACGCTGCCGACAGTGCCGGCCTACTGCAAGTAGCGGCAGCGGGCAACAGCGGCAATGCTTCGGGCAGCGGCGACAGTGTCGGCTACCCGGCACGCTTCGCCTCAGTGATTGCCGTAGCCTCCACCGGACCTTCAGACCTGCGCGCCGCCAATTCCAGTACCGGCCCGGCCGTAGAACTGGCGGCGCCCGGCGTGGCGGTTTACTCCACCCTGCCCGGCGGCAGCTTCGGCGAAAAGTCCGGCACATCCATGGCCGCCCCACACGTCGCCGGTGTCGCCGCGCTGGTGCTGGCCGCCGGTATCGACGACAGCAATGGCAATGGCCGACGCAATGACGAACTGCGCCAGCGCCTGCAAAACAGCGCCAGCGACCTCGGCGCGAGTGGGCGCGATAGCCACTACGGATACGGCCTGGTTGACGCTGTCGCTGCCACCGCGGCAACCCTCAACACCCCGCCCCAAGTCAGTATCACGACACCAGCCGACGGCGCCAGCTTTGCCAGCGGCGCCAGCATCGAGTTCAGCGCCAGCGCCAGTGACGCCGAGGAAGGAGACCTGTCTGAAAACATCAGCTGGCACTCGGACCTGGACAGCGACCTGGGCAATGGCGCGGTCATCAGCGCTACTCTCAGTGACGGCGAGCACCTCGTCAGCGCCGAGGTCAGCGACAGCGCCAACACCAGCGACAGTGACAGCATTTCGGTTCGGGTCGGTACCGGTGGCGAGGCGCCCATAGTCAGCGTGACCCAGATCCGTTTCAGCAACCAAGGGGGGCGCGACGGCAACAAGCATCTGCAACTCGCCCTAGAGCTGCGTGACAACAACAACTGGGCGGTGGCCAGCACCCAGGTATCGGTGGAGGTTTACTTCGACGGCGACAACTGCCCGCAGCCGATGAGCGGTAACTTCTGGGGAGCCAGTACCGGCATTACAGACACTGAGGGTAACGCCGTATTCCGCCTGAAGAACACCACCCCCGGCTATTACACCACCGTCGTGACTGCTGTCGATGCACTGGGATGGGACAACATCACCCCGGCCAACTGCCACCCCTGAACTCACGGCCGCTGAACGGCGCCGCGACGGGCGGCATTGTGTTCAGCTCACTGACTATCGATGCCATTGGCTGTGCTGGCACTGCGCTCGGGTTCTGACTCGGATTCGAGGGTGGTATCGGGCGGCGCCACAATGGCCGGCACTCCTGCCATATCCACAAACAGCCAGCGGATAAACGGATCGTCTGACAGGTACAGCGCCTGCAGCCGCCGCGCCACTTCCGGGTCAAGCGTGGGCGACACGATAAACGCCACCCGCCCACGGGATTTCAGCGACTGACGCAACTTCAGCTGCTTGCGCAGCGGCGGCGCCAGCTGCTCGACAATATTCGGGCGGATGATCAAGCCGTCAATCTGGCCATTGAACAAAGCCTGCAGGCCACTCTGATCGTTGGGCATGCCCAGCAGCTTGCGTTCGATACCGGGGATAGGCAATTCCCGGCGGGCAACGGTATCCATGTCCATGCGCAGCAGGTAGCCAACGCGCGCCAGCGCTTCGGTGGGGCGCTGCTCACCGCTGCGCACATAAAAGGCCACTTTCGATTCACCGTAGGCAATCAGGCGATAGCCGTAGCGCTCGATAATATGATTGGCCTCGCCGCGAGTGAGAATCAGGTGGTCGACAAGGTGGCGGGCGCAGGCCGCGTACATGGCCTTGATGTCGGGTGAGGCATTGAGACGTACTCGCCGCCCGGACGCGGCCTCCAGTTTGGCGATAAAGGCGGGCGTGACGCGCGAGCCATAGTGGCTGACGGTGCGGCGCGGCGTCCACACATCCAGCACTGGCTGCTGCGCCCACAGCGGCGTACTGTCTGCAATCCCCAGCAGCACCGCTGACAACAGCAGTACTGCCCGGTGCCATCCAAGCATAGCGAGTAATCCGTTTCGGTCAGAACCCCGGCGCAGGCCTGCGCCTGGGAGCCGAGGGGACACGCGCATGACGGCGCGGTATCAGCCTGAGTATAGCGCAGCCCCCTCAGGGCTTATGCAGCTCGCCAACCTCGTTGGCATTGACAATCCGCGCCATCCCCCCCAGCTCGAAATACAGCCGGCGGATAAAGGCATCGTCCGACAGGTACAGTGCCTGCAGCCGCTGTGCCACCGCCGCATCCAACCGCGGCGACACCAGGAACACCGCCCGCCCCGGCGTGCGCATAACCCGGCGCAATACCAGGCGCTCGCGCAAGGTAGGCGCCAACTGGTCGACAATGCGCGGGCGGATCAAAAGGCCATCGACCTCGCCCCGAAACAAGGCCTCAATGCCGGCGGCATTGCTGGCATAAGCCACCAGCTCGCGTTCACCGACCGCCGCCGGCAGCTCCGCTCGCACCGCCTTGTCCATGCTCCAGCCGCGCATATAGCCGATGCGCCGCAGCGCCGCGGTGGCGAGCGTTTGATCGCTGCGCGCGTACAGGGCGATGGGGGCCTCGCCATAGGCAATGGGGCGGTAGCCATAGTTGGCGATTACCGGCGCCGCCTTCTCGGCACTGAGCACGGCGTGGTCCACCGCATAGCGGGCACAGGCGGCGTAGAAGGCTGCCATATCCACCGAGGCGTTCAGGTGTACCCGCTGCGCCGTGGTTTGTTCCAGCTTGGCGATAAAGGCCTCGGTAAGGCTGGCGCCGTAGGGGCTGCGCTGGCGGTTGGGCAGCCACACCTCCAGCACGGCCGCCTCCGCGTACAGGCGGCCTCCGTCAATGAACAGGCAGGCGACGACTAACAGCGCGGCCCGCAGTGAACCGGTGTGTGGCATCCCAGCCTCGCAGCATGATGGGATTGCACGGATATCGCACCCGCAGCGCCCCGCTTCCAACCAGCAGGGGCAATCCGCCCCCTCTAACAGTATAGCGCTGGGGGATGGCCTGCCTCCGCGGCGGGCCGTCGCCGGGAGCCACTGGCGGCCAATCGCTGGCCCGGCGAGCTCCATTGGGTCTGTATCTCGGCGTCGTACCCGCGTAAAATCCCCAGCCCGTTGTAAATCGACAGCCAGGAGGCGAACCAGGCTCGCGCCGGAGCCCCCGCCCCGCGCACTGATCGCCATCACCCTGCCCCAGCCCCGCGAGAACCCTTTACACACCCATGAGCAACGAATTCATTGTCGG
>JBFHRT010000097.1:0-7349 GCA_041591575.1 Spongiibacteraceae bacterium | reverse complement strand
TGGATGAAAACAGTTTTATTCCCGGCTTTGCCACCGTGTCGGCGCGGCTCAGCATCGGCCACCCCGATCAGCTGTGGGCCATCACTGTGGGTGGCAGTAACCTCACCGATGAGCGCGAGCTGAGCCAGGTGGTGGACGCGGTGTTTTTTCCCGGCAGTTACAACGCGCGGCAGAAGGGCAGTCGTAAAATCTTTGCGGCTTTGAGTTTGCGTTGGTAGGGGAGTTGTTGGTGGAGTCCGCTGCCGGTGTCAGGAGATTGCCGCGTCACCCAAGCGCACAGCGTGCGCTTGGGTTCCTCGCAATGACTCAGAACTTTTCGTCATCGCGAGGAGCGTAGCGACGTGGCGATCTCTCAGGTTTGGCAGCGGGCTGAGGGAGATTGCCGCGTCAGCAAACCGTAGAAACGGCGGTTTGTTTCCTCGCAATGACGGGGGGGTAAAACAGCGTCATCGCTAGGAGCGTAGCGACGTGGCGATCTCCAAGGTTTGGCAGTGGGCTGGTTGAGATTGCCGCGTCAGCAAACCGCAAAAACGGCGGTTTGCTTCCTCGCGATGACGGGGGAATAAACAATTATTGGAGGCCGTGGTATGGGCAAGCCGATACACCACAATCTGGGCCCAGAGTTGGACAAGGTCATTATCTTCGACGGCGTGTGCAATCTCTGCGAAAACTCGGTGCGCTTTATAGTCCGCCACGACCGTGCGGCATGTTTCCGCTTTGTGTCAGCGCAGTCTGAGCGCGGCCAGACGCTGCAGCAACAGCTGGGTATTGATGTGCTGGCCGAGGAGACCATGGTGCTGATCCGCGGCGAGCGTGCGCTGTTTCGCAGCGACGCGGCGCTGGAGATCATTCGCCACCTCGACGGTGCCTGGAAGCTGCTCTATGTGTTCAAGTTGCTGCCGCGCTGTATTCGCGATCCCGGCTACCGCAAAGTGGCCCGCAACCGTTACCGCTGGTACGGCAAAAAGGCCCAGTGCATGCTGCCCAGTCCGCGGCTGATGCAGCGTTTTCTCATGTGAGTGAGCCTGCGCTCAATCGCCGTGTGGATGCAGGCGGCGAATCAGTGCCGGAATCTCGCTGGGGTGCATCACCGTGTGGTGGGGGTCGATGCCCAGTTCGGCATCCAGCGGCTGCTGGTGCTGAATCCACACCGAGGTGATGCCACTGTTGTGGGCGCCGGCGATATCGGCGTGTAGGCTGTCGCCGACGTGGATGGCCTCGCGGGCCTCGCAGCCGGCGAGTTGCAGGGCCTTGTCAAAGATGGAGCGCGCCGGTTTCTGCTCCGGTTCCTGGCCGCCGATGATGATGTGATCGACATAGTCGGCCAGCCTGACCGCTTCGACCTTGGGAATCTGCGAGAACTCCGGGCCGTTGGTGATCACCACCAGGGTGAAATGTTTGCGCGCCTCGATCAGAAAGTCTTCGATGCCGGGGTAGAAGGCAAAGGCCGCTAACCGGTCGCGATCGAATTTATCCTGTAGCTGCTGGGCGGCGCTTTCGTCGATCTGCGCGACACCCTGTTCGGCCAGCAGGTCGCGAATTAGCTGCACCCGAAAGGCGCCCTCACTCTGCTGCTCGATGATCGGCAGGTAGCGTGCGCGTTGGCTGTCGCTCCATTCGCGGTAGATGCCGCTCACATAGGCCTCGGCGAAGCGCTGGCCGTCCATGCCCTGCCCGAAGCGGGACTCGACGGCCTGTGCCAGCGAGCGTTTGGCCCGCTCGTTGGCGCCGAGGGTGTCGCAGAGGGTTTCGTCCATGTCGAGGAACAGGGCTTTTAACATCGGGGCTCCGGTGGGGGGTAAAAGCTTCCTATCATACCCTGAAGACAGAGTGCTCGCGCGGTTTAGGGGTTGGTCGTGGCTGTGGCGATTTCCGATTCCTCTGCCGTCGGCGTGAGATTGCCGCGTCGCCCAAGCGCGCATGGCGCGGTTGGGCTCCTCGCAATGACGGGGTGGTAGATGGCGTGGTGTGGGCCATAATCTCGTCATCGCGACGACCGCCATGGATGGTGGAAGTGCGGAAATTGCAGGAGCAAATTTCTGCTAGCGCTTTTCAGCGACGTGGCGATCTCCCGGGTTTGGCAGCGGGCTGAGGGAGATTGCCGCGTCCCCGAACCGCTAACAGCAGCGGTTCGGCTCCTCGCAATGACGGGGGGAGCTAGAACGCCACGCCCAGCTCTGCCACCACCGTGCGCGGCGGCGCCAGAAAGCCCATATGCGAGCCGTTGAATACCGGTAGGTCGGCGGCGAAGCGACGCACCTTGCGGTCGCCCAGGTTCTTGCCGTGCACTACCAAATGCCAGCGCTGATCCGGGTGGGCCAGGCCGAGGCGGGCGTTGACCACGTGGTGTGCCGGCATCGAATCGATCGGATCCTGGTCCAGCTCCAGCAGTACCTCGCTGCGCCAGCTGACATCGGCGCCGATGACCAGTGCCAGGCGTTCATCCCACAGCGGGATGGCGCTGTTGAAACCTGCCGAGACGTTTTTCTTGGGTACTCGCGGCAGACTGGCGCCGGTGAGGTCGCAGGTTTCGCCGCTGCCGATGGCGGCGGAGGACTGGTCTGCCCGGCAGGGGCCTTCGCGAAATTCGTCGAAGGTCGCCTTGGTGTAGCCCGCCCCCAGGTAGAAGCTGCTGCCGCGCCAGGGCTGCCAGTTCACTTCCAGTTCCAGGCCCTCGGTGGTGGCCTCGGCGGCGTTGCGCACGATAAAGCCGTTGCCGATAAAGGACTGAATCTGCATGTCACTGAACTCGCTGTGAAATAGCGCGGTGTTGACGGTCAGTGCGCCATCCTGGGCGGTAAGCTTGTAGCCCAGCTCGTAGGACAGCGCGGTTTCCTGCTCGAACACCGCCTCGCCCTCGTTGCGCGCCATGGGGTTGAAGCCGCCGGCCTTGAAGCCCTCGCTGTAGCTGGCGTAGAGCATGTGGTCGTCGCTGGGCTGGTATTTGAATGACAGCTTGGGGGCGATATTGGATTCGTCGCGGTTGTCCTGCAGGCGGTAGGGCTCGACGCCGAAGAAGGCCTGCAGCAGCACGCCGCTGTTTTCATACTGCTGGCGCACGTCCACCTCCTTGGTCTCGCTGGAGGCGCGCAGGCCCAGAATCAGCGACAGCCGATCGCTGATGTACCAGCTGAGCTGGCCGAAGGCGGCACGGGTGAGGGTGTCCTGCTCGAAACGCTGGTGCAGGGCGTCGGCCAGCAGCGGGGTGAACAGCGGGTCCAGCGGGCCGACGATGGGAATCAGCAGCTGCGCCAGTGGCGGTGGCAGCAGCAGGCCGCCGGCCGAGGCGGCGCCGCGGTCCTCGGGAAACAGGTTCAGGCTGGACTGCCCCAGGTAGTCCGAATGCCACTGAAACAGACCGAAAATATATTCCAGCTTGCCCGGCGGTGACATCAGTCGCAGCTCCAGCATTTCTTGCTGGTATTCGTCGTCGTTGAGCCAGTCGGCGATGGGCGCCGAGGCAGTGTCCGCATCCAGCAGAAAGCGCTCTTCGAGTTCCGCGGTGCTGGCGATCATCACCAGTTGGTGTTCCTCGAACCAGCCGCCCAGCTCCCAGTTGGCCTCCAGGTTGAGGAAGCGTGTTTCCACCGCGCTGAAATTGTCGGTGTTGGCGTGGCCGACGTAGTTGAAGCGGGCTTCCAGCGCCGGGTTGAAGGCGCCGTGGGTAGTGCGCGCGTCGTCCTGCAAGACAAAGGGCTCCCAGCCCTGGCCGTTGTCGCGGGACTCGCCGCGGTAGGCACTGAGCACCAGATCCAGGCGGTCGGTCGCGTTGATCAGTAGCTTGGCGCGCAGGCCGGTTTTGTCGATCTGTTTTTCGTCGGCATCGCGCAGCACATTGTGCACATAGCCCTCGCGCTGGTGGCGCACCGCGGCGATGCGCGCCGCCAGCCGCTCCTCGATCAGGGGCACATTGACCACCGCCTCGGCCAGGCGGTTGTCGAAGTCGCCGCCGCCGGCCTTGGCCTTGAGCTGCCACTCATCGTCGGGGCGGGCACTGGTAACATTGATGGCGCCGGCGATAGTGTTTTTGCCGAACAGGGTGCCCTGGGGGCCCTTGAGCATTTCCACCCGCTCCAGGTCGAGGAAGGCATCCTGCAGAAAAGCAGTCTTGCCGTAGTACACGCCGTCCACGTAAAAGCCCACCGACTGCTCCATGCCGTCGTTGATGGGGGCGTTGCGCCCGCGCATGCCCACCTGCACATAGCCGGCGGTGAGGTTGATGTCGGCATTGGGGGTGGCCAGGGCGACGTCCTCGAAAGACTCCATGCCGGAGGCGCTGATGCGCTCGGCGGACAGTGCGGTAACAGCAAGAGGCACTTCCTGAATCGATTCGGCGCGTTTCTGGGCGGTGACCAGCACCTCCTCCAGGTAGTCGCGGCGCGGGCGCTGGCCGTCATCGGCGAGGGCGGCCACGGCGGTCAGCAGCAGCGGAGCGATGGCAGTTCTCATGCGCGCTGACCCGGAGCGATGGCGCGAGGCAGCGCCAGTCGCGCCATCTGCCAGTAGGCATAGAGAAAGAATCCGCCGGCGCACAGCGTCGCGCGGACGGCGCGCGCCGCGCTGAAGGCGGCGGGGTCGGCGGCCAGCAGCAGCCGGCAAAGTTCGAAGGCGGGCCACACTACTGCCAGACCGAACAGCGCCATGGCGGCGGCGATCAGCAGCAGTTTGCGGCGGGTGACGCGGAAATGTTCTGGGCGGACTGCAGCAGACACGGCAAACTCCTTGCTGACTTACATCGGCTTGACGACGGCGAGATAGACCACCGAGAGGCCGGTGGCGACAATCGCGGGAGTGCTGGCGATCAGGAACCACCAGTGGCGCTGAATGGCCGCCTCGTAGCGCGGCGACAATGCGGCGCCGGCGCACTGCTCGCGGCGGCGGACGCGCGCCTTGTTGCCGCTGCCGTGGGCCAGCCAGTAGTCGCAGCACTCGATGGGCAGGAACACCAGCACCACCAGTGTCAGCTTCAGCGCCAGCCACAGTGACTGCGGCCCCCAGGGGCCGGCCCACAGCAGGCACAGGCCGGTAGTGAGAAGAAGCGGAAAGGCGATGTGCTCCAGCGTCGCGCCCTCGTCAAAGCGCTCCATGGCCCAGTTGCGCCGCGCGATCAGCCGTGCGTCGGCGGGAGACTGCTGCCACTGGCGCATGATGGGCAGCAGGTAGTGAAGGTAGGCCACTGAGGTGCTCCACAGCCAGATCATGGCCGCCAGCAGGTGTGCGAACTTGAATTGTAGGTAGTGGCTTTGCAGCCAGGCTAATACCGCGTCTTGCATTGTCGACATGGCCGCCCCTGGAATTGGTGTTAAATGCCGTCCCTGGCGCACACCTTCCTGTTGTGATTAGAATGGGTACAGGCGAGAACATACCATACGGTATGGTATGGTTTTGTCAAGCGTGATGGCGGACTTCAGCGCAGCCACGAACAGAGGTGAGCAATCCATGGCAGAGCAGGCGAGCGCAGGTGGGCGTCGGTCACGGGAGGATTTCCTGCAGGCGGCGTTCGCGCTGATGGCCGATGGCCGCGGCGTCGAGGCCATCAGCATCGATGCCCTGTGCCGCCGGCTGGCGGTGTCCAAGGGCAGTTTCTACTGGCACTTCAAAAACCGCGAGGCGCTGGTGGAGGCGCTGATCGAGTCCTGGGCCGGACATTACCAGCAGTCGATACATGCGGCGTTGGAGGCCGAGGCGGAGGGTGAGCCGCGGCGTGTGCTTGAGGCGCTGGTGGGTTTCTGGCTGGACAGCGACATCTCTGCCATCGATCGCGCCATGCGCCACTGGGCTTACAGCGACGAGCGAGTGCTGCGCGCAGTACAGCAGGCGGATGGCTTGCTGTTCGAATTTCTGCTTCCGGTTCTCAAGAAGCTGGGGCACGGCGCGAAAGAGGCGCGCCGTCGCGCGCGCCTGCTGATGGCGGTGGGTATTGCCGAACCCGAGGTGACGCACCTGCCCAAGGTGGGCAGCGACCGCCAGGAGGTGCGCTGGGTAATGGAGCATATCGTCGCCGCGAAATAGGGCGGCTTGCGAAATTACTACGTCTGTATTAGTTTCGGGTGGGCATCCATCCGGAACCGAGCGAGCCTGCCATGACAAGCGACCCAGCCATGATAAGAAAAATGCTGGCGGTGGCGGCCTGCTGGACGATGGCCTCCTGCACCCCGATTGAAGACCCCAGCCTGTACCCGGCCTATGACGCTGCCGCGGCGGCGCCGTCTCAGGCCAGCCCCGCGCGGCCGCACAACCCCGATGGCAATCTGTACTGGGGTGACCTGCACATTCACACCAGCCTATCCACCGATGCTTACCGCATGGGCGTGCGTGCGCTGCCAGATGATGCCTATATCTTCGCCAAGGGCGGCGAGATTGAACACGGCGCGGGTTACGGTATCCGCATCAGCCGGCCACTGGATTTTGCCGCGGTCACTGATCACGCTGAGTACCTGGGGGTGATGCGCCAGGTTCAGCCCGAGCTGCCGCTGACGGCGCGCAGCATGCGCCAGCGCCTACTCAATGACAGCCCGTTGCGCAATACGGTGGCTTTTGTGCGCTCGCTGTGGGGTTTTAGCCTGGAGGATGCCGCGGTGCCCGGCGCCGATGATATCTCTCGCGTTGCCTGGCAGCAGATCATCGATACCGCCGAGCGGCACAATGAACCGGGCCGTTTCACCACGTTTGTCGGTTACGAGTGGACCTCCATGCCCGGCGATCGCAATCTGCACCGCAATGTCATTTACCGTGGCAGCGCCGTGCCCGCGCTGCCTTTCAGCTCGGTGGATTCTGATGACCCCCGCGAGCTGTGGACGGCACTGGAGCAGCAGCGTGCGCAGGGCATGGACAATCTCGCCATTCCGCACAACGGCAATGTCAGCGGTGGCCGTATGTACGACCGCGTCGCCTTCGATGGCAGCGCGTTTGACGCAAGCTACGCCGAGCGTCGACTGCGCAACGAGCCGCTCAGTGAAATGTTTCAGGTCAAGGGTTCCTCGGAAGCACACCCGCTGCTGTCGGCAGAGGATGAATTCGCCGGCTTCGAGCTGTACGAGCTGCTGCTGTCGCAGCGTGTGGCCGACTCTCAGCCCGCCGGCAGTTATATCCGCGACGCGCTGCGCAGCGGCATTGAGATGGCGCATAGCGAGGGTTTTAACCCCTATCGCTTTGGTGTGATCGGCAGCAGTGACAGCCACAATGCCTCGTCGTCTGTGGAGGAGAATAACTACCACGGCAAGCTGCCACTGATTGACGGCAGCGCGGGGCTGCGCCTGGGGTTGAGCATGACGCTGCCGGAGGATCGCAAGCTCGGCAAGAAGTGGAGCGCAGCGGGCTTGGCCGCGGTATGGGCGGACGAGAACACG
>JBFHRT010000096.1:0-7353 GCA_041591575.1 Spongiibacteraceae bacterium | reverse complement strand
GTACGCTCATCGACAGAAAGCCCTGTGCTCTGTCCGGGTATTTGCCGCGGCCGCCGGCCGCGATATCACAGAAGAGGAATGAATCATGTCCGAGCGCTACCCAATGCCGATTCCGTTTGGTTGGTACGCGGTGTCCTACTCCGACGAACTGGCTGCCGGCGAGTCCCGCCCGGTGCGCTACTTCGGCCAGGATCTGGTGCTGTTTCGCACCGAGGGTGGCCAGGCAGTCCTGCTGGAAGCCTACTGCCCGCACCTGGGCGCCCACCTGGGTTACGGTATCCACGGCAACAAGGGCGGCGGTGGTCGCATCGAGGGCGAGAGCATCGTCTGTCCCTTCCACGCCTGGAAGTTCAATGAAAAGGGCGAGTGCACCGACGTGCCCTACGCCAAGAACATGCCGCCCAAGGTACAGGGCAAGCAGTGCCTGCGTTCCTTCCCGATCGCCGAGACCAACCAGATCGTATGGGCCTGGTACCACCCGGAAAACGCTGCGCCGATGTGGGAAGTAGAAACCCACGAAGAGGCCATGAGCGACGACTGGGCACCGCTGGATCGCTACGAGTGGAAGCTCAACACCCACCCGCAGGAGATGGCCGAGAACGCCGCTGACCCGGCTCACTTCAAGTACGTGCACCGCACCGCTTCTTTCCCGGAGTGGGAGACCACCTACGACGGCACCCGCGTGCGCGGTCTGCAGAAGGCCAACATGCCCACCCCCCGCGGCGAAGTGAAGGGCGAGATCCACACCGCCAGCTTCGGTCCGGGCCAGGGTTACACCCGCTTCAAGGGCATTGCCGAAACCTGCCTGATGGGCCTGACCACGCCCATCGACGAGGAAAACGTACACGTTCGTTTTGCCTTCACCCAGCCCAAGGTAGACGGTGAGGTGAAGCAGGGCGGTGTCAACGCGGCCATCATTGCCAACATCGTCGGCCAGCTGGAAGAAGACTCGCCGATCTGGGAAAACAAGATTTACCGCCCGCTGCCGATCCTCTGCGACGGCGACGGCCCCATCGCCAAGTTCCGCAAGTGGTACAGCCAGTTCTACGTGAACTTTGACCCCAAGCGTATGTAAGGCGCTTCGCAGTTTTTACCGAGGGGCCTCTGGCCCCTCTTTTTTTGCCTGCACATTCTGCTATGGTGCCCCGCAGTGAACCTGCGAGGAACGGCCATGATAAGAATAAAAAAACCGCTGCGTAGCCTGTGCCTGTCTCTGTGCCTGCCTCTGGGTGTGGCGGCGGCGCCGCTGGCCTGGGCTTGCGAGGTGCCGCAGCCGCCGGCGGATATTCCCGCAGGTGCCGGTGCCGAGCGCGCGCAGCTGCTGGCGGCGCACCGCCAGGTGTGGGACTACGTCGAGGCGGCCGAGCGCTATCTGGACTGCCTGGACCAACAGGAACACAAGGCGAACGCCCAGGGCCGCGAAACGCCCGCGGCGAGAGCCCGGCGCATCAATGCCTACAACCACACCGTGCAGACCATGCACCAACTGACCGCCCAGCTGGGCGATGCCATTGCTGCCTTCAGGGCGCGCTAGCGGACCTTACTGACGATTCCCGTTGGTAGGCCGGCCGCAGATAGGGCAGGCCTTCCCAGAATGCACAGTCGGCGGCGTGTACGCCCTGGGCAACGCTATTTTCCACATTGAACAGCAGGGTCTGGTCGCCGCCGTCGTAGGCGGGCCAGGGCAGCAGGCCGGCGCCGTTGGGGTTGCCGCTGCGGGCGAACTGCACCCAGTAGGCCATCATGCTGTCGGCCAGGCCCTGTTCGTGCGGCTCGAAGCGGCGCGCGGTCAGGCTCATCGGCGTGCCGAAAATGTACTGGATCTCGGCGGAGTGATAGGCGCGCAGTTCGGCGCCGGGCACAAAAAAGGGCGCCCCGTCGTAGTCGAACTGGTAGGACCAGGTCGGCACGTGCCGCGCCAGCGCCTGGGACTGGTGGCGCGCAAAACAGTTGAAAAAGCCGTCGCTGAAGGAGGCGGTCAGGGCGTCAAATGCGCTGTCATAGCGCTCCAGCGGGTACTGGGCGGCCACCTTCTCAGCCAGCTGCGCACTGCCCACCAGGTATTGTAGCCGCGCCAGGTACTGCTCATTCTTTAGTGGTTTAAACAGCAGGTTGTGCGACAGCCAGATCAGCAGGGTGGCCTCGTCGCGGGTGGCGCCGTTGATCACCGGCACCCGGTTGAAGTGGCCGCTGCTGAAGGCGTCGACAAACTGCCGCGGCAGCACCTGGCCGTCGAGATTGGGCCACCACACGGTATAGCCTTCGCCGAAGGCAAAGGAGGGGTCGGGCGGCAGCACCGCGGCGACCTCTGCCGCCGGTTTGGCGCGCAGGCAGGCCAGCACGTCCTCGGCGTCACTGCAGCCGACGCCCTCGGCCACCTGCTCGCCGAGTTGGCTCACCGCGGCCAGCGTCGACATCGGCGTTTCGCAGGGGCCGCTCTGGATCACCGCGCGGTGAAACAGGCCCGCCGCCTGGGCTGAGGCCAGCTGGGCGCAGACCGAGACGCCGCCGGCCGACTGGCCGAAGATGGTCACGTTGTCAGGATCGCCGCCGAAGGCGCGGATATTGTCGCGCACCCAACGCAGCGCCGCGGTCTGGTCCATGATGCCGTAATTGCCCGAGCTCGGCTGCGCCGGGTCCTCGGCGGTGAGCGCCTGGTGGGCGAGGAAACCAAACATGCCCAGTCGGTAATTCATCGCCACCACCACCACGCCGTTGTCGGCGGCGAGCTTGAGGCCGTCGTGGTCGCCGTAGCTACCCTGGCCGGCGGTAAAGCCGCCGCCGTGTATCCACACCATCACCGGCATCGGCGCGGCGGGTTTCTCAGCCGGCGTCCACACGTTCAGGTAGAGGCAGTCCTCGCTGCCGATCATGGCGTTGACCACCGGCGCGAACTGCGGGCAGCGCTCTGGATTTTCCTGCACCGTCAGCACGCCCTTCCAGTCGGCCACCGCTTGCGGCGGCCGCCAGCGCAGCGCGCCCACCGGTGGTTGCGCGTAGGGGATGCCCAGGTAGTGCTCGACCCCGTCTTCGACGAAGCCCTGCAGCTTGCCATTGCCGATTTCCAGTGGTGCGGGCTGTTTGCTGCAGGCGCTTGCCAGCAGCGCAAGCACCAGTGCGGCCAGAGTTTTGATCTTCATGTTATTGGCGTCTTCCTTGGTGGGGCAGCGGGCCGGCGTCCTGCAACTGTTTTTGCGCAAGAGGGCGCTGCGGGAGACGCTATTGTGACGGCCTGGGCGTCACGCTTTCCATGAAAGATCGTTAATCGCTAGTAGGGGTTGTCTTTATGGCTGCCGTCGCACAGCGGTGGGCTGCCGCTGCTCTTGCAGCCGCAAAAGAACAGCAGCTCGTTATTGGCAGCGACGAATTTCACCGGGTGGAATGCCGAGCCCTTGTGGGAGCCGTCGCAGAAGGGCTGGTTGGCGCTGCGACCGCAGGCGCACCACCAGTACGTCTCGCCGGCCTCCACTTCCACCGCAAAAGGCCCGTCGGCAGCGCGCAGGGGTTTGTCCATGGCTGTGCCTCTAGTGCAAGTCTGCTTTCAGCCTAGCATTGTACCCCTTCAATAAGATATTGCCGTATTCAGCGTTAAGCAGGCCGTTCCCTGCAAGGCGCACTGGCGCAGGCATAGTGGGGCTACGTCAAGACAGTGCAACGCAGCAGGGGGCGGCCCGCTTAGCGCCCTCCGGGTCAGCCCAACGGCGGCCCATTGCTTCGTTGTTTCCTCTCGATATAGGCCCACTATGCCTTCGAGAAATCGCCTCGCACTGGGCCGCCGTTGGACTGACTGAACACGAAAATATCTTATTGAAGGGGTACTAGTTGGTGGCGGTGGCGGAAACCGCTTCGGCGCGGTCGTAGCGCTGGTACTGGTGGATGCCCAAGCCGTCCAGGCGTTTGCACAGGGCGGGAGTGGCTTCGCGCAGGCCCAGAATCAGCGCACGCTGGTGGCCGGCGCTGGCGGGCAGATCCCAGTTGGCCTCGTGCAGCAGCTGGCGCACGCGGCGGGCGATGGCCTCGCCGGAGTCCACCCAGTCCAGGCCGGGGGCGACGCGGGCCAGCTCGGGCTGCACCAGCGGGAAATGGGTGCAGGCCAGCACCACGGTGTCCATGCGTTCGGCCTTTGGGTGCTGTTGAAACTCGGCCATCACCTGCTGCCACACCGAGGGGTTCTCCTCGCCCTCCCAGAACAGCCGCTCCACTGCCGGCGCCAGCGCGGCGCTGCCAACGCGGATCACCGTGCAGTGGCTGGCGAAGTCGTTGATCAGACGCTCGGTATAATCGCGGCGCACGGTGCCGGGGGTGGCCAGCAGGCCGATGACGCCGCTGCGCGAGGTGGCGGCGGCGGGTTTGATGGCGGGCACCACCCCCACCACCGGCACCGCCAGGCGCTCGCGCAGCGCCGGCAGCACGGCGGTGCTGGCGGAGTTGCAGGCCACCACCACCAGGTCCGGCAGCAGCCGCTCGCACAGGGTTTGCAGCTGCTGGCAGATATGCGCAGTCAGCGCCGCTTCGTCCCAGCCGCCGTAGGGAAAACCGTTGCAGTCCATGATGTAGAGCATGTCCGGCGCCGGCAGCAGCTGATGGATCTCGCTGCCGATACTGAGCGCGCCGACACCGGAGTCAAACACCAGCACCCGCGGTCTGCGATTGACCATCGCCGTATTTCCTACAGCAGTGACAGAATCTTTTCGGCAGCGGTCTCGACGATGCCGCCGGGCGGTTCGATGGCCACGTGCTCCACCACGCCGTCATTGACGATCATGGCAAAACGCTTGCAGCGCTGACCCATGCCAAAGCCGCTGCCGTCCAGCTCCATACCCAGCGCGCGGGTGAACTCGGCGTTGCCGTCGGCCAGCATCAGAATGGCCTCGGCGTTCTGGTCTTTCTGCCAGGCGCCCATCACAAAGGCGTCGTTGACCGCCATGCAGGCGATGGTGTCCACGCCCTTGGCCTTGATCTTGTCGGCGGCCACCACGTAGCCCGGCATATGGGTCATGGAGCAGCCGGGGGTGAAGGCGCCGGGCACGGCAAACAGCACCACTTTCTTGCCGGCGAATACGGCTTCAGTGCTGATGTCTTCGGGGCCTTTTTCACCGTTGGTCTTGAGGGTGACGGCGGGGATACGATCTCCGGCGGCGATGCTCATGGGCACACTCCTTACGCTTGGTAATTATAAAGTTATGAAAATATCGAATGATGGATTGCCGCCGAGTGTAGCAGAGCGCCCGGAGGGCGCACAGTTGGCCCTTGTGAAAAACTCGGGCAAGCTCAACTATAATTAAAGTGAGCATGCGCGGAATGTCAGTGTAGTGCTCGTGTAGCATCCGCTGCCCTGACCGGGATGTCGGTGCAGTCAGGAGGACCCGCGATGGCGGGCCGGGGAGCAACGGCGCGCAAGGCGCGCGGAGCGCTCCCCTTTTCTTTGCCCGCATTAAACCCAATTCCATGACACGTTGGTGCGCAGTGATAACATCGCCGCGCGCGCCGCCTGCACCTTCAGAAAAAAACGGGCATAAACACGCGCCTAAAACCGACCAAAACAGTGCCCTGCGCAGCCGCTGCGTACGCTCAGTGCGCCCTTGAAAATCGGCGCGCTGCCCCTATCTAAACAGGGCGGAGCCATGGGGCTCATGCAGTGACCTGAAATATTCTGGAGGTGATCTGTTATGAAAACTGTAGCTTTCACTCCCTTCTCATTCCTGCGTGATGTGCAGCGCGATATCGACCGCCTGTTCGCGGCCAATGAAATGGCCGAAAACCGCGAGGCCAGCTGGATGCCGGCGGCGGATATCAGCGAGGATGACCAGGCCTATTTTCTGGCCGTGGACCTGCCCGGCGTCAGCTCGGAGGATGTCGACATTACCGCCCACAACGGTGTGCTGACTATCTCCGGCAACCGCAACTGGGATCTCGGTGAGCGCAGTGAAACCAGCAGTGAACGCTGGCGCGGCAAGTTCCTGCGCCGCTTCAACCTGCCGGACCACGCCGACCTCGAGCACATCGAGGCCAAGTACGAAAACGGCGTGCTCGCCGTGCGCCTGCCCAAGCAGGAATCCGCCGCCCCCAGGCGCATCACGGTGCAGTAACTGGCGGCTAGGGGAGTGGGCGGCGCCGGCTGCGCCGACACTCCCCCTGTTGTTTTCACATGTGTTGTTTCCTCTTTTGTCGTTGCCGCTTTGCCCGTCATCGCTACAACCGGTAAGCTGCCGGCTGCTGAAGGAGCGGGCGCATGGCCACACTCAAATCCGAACTCGAACTTTTCCTGCTGGCACTGGGCTATCTGACGCGGCTGCCGGTGCCAGCCAGTCTGGCCTTTGACGACGCCAGGCTGGCCCGCGCCGCGCGCTATTTTCCGCTGGTGGGGCTGGTGGTGGGCGCCGTCACCGCCGCCGCCTTCTGGCTTAACTTCCAGCTGTTCGCCGACAAGTGGCTGGCGCTGCTGCTGTCGATGGCGCTGGGCGTGCTGCTCACCGGTGGCTTCCACGAGGACGGTTTTGCCGATTGCTGCGACGGCTTCGGCGGCGGCTGGCAGCCCGACCAGGTGCTGGCGATCATGAAGGACTCGCGCCTGGGCAGCTACGGCGCGCTCGGCCTGGGGCTGATGCTGGCCACCAAGCTGGCGGCACTGGCGGCACTGCCGCTGGCGCTGGTGCCGGCGGCGTTGCTGCTGGCTCATGTTGCCAGCCGGCTGCTGGCGGTGTCGCTGATGTCGCTGCCCTATGTGCGCGAAGGAGGCAAGGCGGCGCCGGTGGCGCAAGCGCTGAACGCCGGCGCGCTGGCGCTGGCGACGCTGCCGTTGCTGCCGGCGCTGTGGCTATTCGACTGGCAGGTACTGCTGGCCGCGGCCGCAGCTCTGCTAGTGCTGCGCTGGCGCTACGCCGCTTATTTACGCCGGCGCCTGGGTGGCTACACCGGCGACTGCCTGGGGGCGGCACAGCAGTTGGGCGAAGTGTTGGTCTATCTTGCCGTGCTGGCGGCACTGCGCTTGCTGGGCTGAGTGATGGTGCCGGCGTAAAAAGCGAGAGACAACGCGGTGCGCCGTGCGCACCGGACTACCTTGGGCGCTTTCTCGTTGTGGAGCGCGAAAAAATGCGAAATCTGCCACAGCTGCAGACGACGACCGGGCGCTGCGCTGCGGGCGGCGCTAAACTTAGCGGTATTTGCACAAGCACTTTATAAAGAGGACAACATCATGTGGATGCAGCGTTGTAAGCGATTTTTAGCGGTAATCACCAGTCTCGCCATACTCGGCAGCGGCCTGGTGGCCACCCACGCCCAGGCCGGGGTGGTGAGCACCGCCGAGGTGATACAGAGCGAGCAGCTGGACTACGACCGCAGCCAGCTCAAGGC
>JBFHRT010000095.1:0-7364 GCA_041591575.1 Spongiibacteraceae bacterium | reverse complement strand
TGCGCACCGGCGATATCGGCGTGATGGACGAGCGCGGCTATCTGCGCATTACCGATCGCCTCAAAGACATGTACATCATGAACGGCGAAAACGTGTATCCCGCCGAGATCGAGAAAGTGCTGTACGGCCTAGACGGCGTCGCCCAGGTGGCGGTGATCGGCGTACCCAAGCCGCTCCAGGGTGAAGTGGGTATGGCCTTTGTGGTGCCGCGCCCGGGCGCCGAGCTGAGCAAGGAGGCGGTGGTGGAGCACTGTGCCCAGTACCTGGCCCGCTACAAGCTGCCCTATTACGTGGAGTTCGTCGACAGCCTGCCGCTCAATGCCTCGGGCAAGGTAGTCAAGCCCGAACTCAAGGCGCTGGCGGCCCAGCGGCTGGCAGGCTGAGCCGTGGTCTCCGCCGGTGATCAGCGCGACCCGGTCAGCGCGCGCATCGAGGCCAGCGACGAGCTGGTGCTGGACGAGCTGGATCACCGCCTGATTGCGCTGCTGCGCCGCGACGGCCGCATGCCCTTCAAGGCGCTGGCCAAGGAGCTGGGCCTGACCGAGGCCACCGTGCGCGCGCGGGTGCGGCGGCTGGAAGAGACCGACACCATGCGGGTGGTGGCGGTCACCGATTTCGAGGCCGCCGGCTACAGCATGATGCTGGCGGTGGGCGTTCAGGTGGAGGGGCGCGCCGCCGGCGATGTCGCCGAGGATTTGGCGGCCTTCCCCGAGGTGTTTTCCGTGTGCCAGGTAGTGGGCTCGCTGGATATCGAGGTGCTGGCGGTGGCCGAGGACCAGGAATCGGTGGCGAAGCTGCTTACCGACAAGCTCAGCCAGGTGCCCGGCGTGCGCCGGGTACTACCGGCCATGGCCATTGATGTGCTCAAGAACCAGCCCAACTGGGTGCCGTTCAGCGGCAGCGGGGACAGCGGCAATGGCTAAGCGCCAACTGGACGAACTGGACCGCAAGATACTCGACTGGCTGTCGCGCGACGCGCGCACCAGCAACCGCAAGATCGCCGCCGAGCTGGGCGTCACCGAGGGCACCGTGCGCGCGCGCATCCGCCGCATGGAAGACGAGGGCCTGATCCGCATTACCGCGGTGACCAATATCGACCGCCTGCGCCGCCCCACCCTGGCCTATATCTGGGTGGAGGTGGAACGCGCCGCCCAGGTGAGCGAGGTGGCCGAGCGGTTGTCGGCGGTGCCGGAGCTGGGTTTCGTTGCCGTCACCCTGGGGCGTTTCGACATCCTCGCCATCACCCTGGTGCAGGACAACGAGCAGCTGGCGGGCTTTCTGCACAGCACCATCAGCGTGATTCCCGGGGTGCGGCGCACCGAGTGCTCGCTGGGGGTGAAGTTCGTCAAGCACGACTACCGCATGAGTCGCATCGTCGCGGGATAGGCGGCGGGGTGGTTGAAGGCTGGCTGCCTGGACTGGATGGTTTCGGTATGCGTAGCGAGAATGTGCAAAATTTACTATTACGCAGGGTGATGGGGTAGAATATCGCCATTATGCGTAATTTGAATGGGCGGCTGCTGTAATCGCGGCGGTCGCAAACGGCACCGGCAGCGGTGCGAACTGAACAGCGTAACAGGACAGAGGAGTGGCCATGAACAAGCAGATGAGCCTGCAAGACGTCGTCGCGCAGCTTGAAGACGGTATGACCATCGGTATCGGTGGCTGGGGTCCGCGGCGCAAGCCCATGGCGCTGATCCGCGCCATCCTCAACTCAGACCTCAAGGACCTGACCATCGTCGCCTACGGCGGCGCCGACGTCGGCATGCTGTGTGCTGCCGGCAAGGTCAAGAAAGTGGTCTTCGCCTTCGTTTCACTGGACTTTATCCCGCTGGAGCCTTACTTCCGCAAGGCGCGCCAGAACGGCGACATCGAGGTGATGGAAATCGATGAAGGCATGATGCTGCTGGGCCTGCGCGCCGCCGCCTGGGGCTGCCCCTACATCCCCACCCAGATCGGCCTGGGCACCGACGTGGTCAAGGTCAACCCGGACCTCAAGGTCATCGACAGCCCCTACGACGACAAGGAGTGGGTGGCGATGCCGGCGCTGAAGCTGGACGCCGCGCTGGTTCACGTCAACCGCGCCGACACTCGCGGTGTCTGCCAGATCACCAGCCCCGACCACTACATGGATGACTGGTTTGCCCGCGCTGCGGCCAAGACCTACGTCACCACTGACGAGCTGGTGGACACCGAGTTCTTCGCCGACGAGCAGCAGGCCCGCTTCGTGTACTGGGAGCGCTCCATGACCACTGGCGTGGTGCACGTGCCCGGCGGTGCCCACCCCAGCTCCTGTGCGCCCAACTACGGCTTCGACGTGCCGCACTTCAAGGAGTACAACGCCTCGGCGAAGGAGGGCGGTTTCGCGGCCTACTTCGACAAGTACATCCAGGGCGCCAGCGAGGAAGAGTACCAGCAGAAGGTGGGCGGCCTCGATGCCATCAAGGCGCTGCCGCTGCCCCAGTACTGAGCCGACATCGACCACAGAATTCAGAGGGATAGACAATGACTGCTGCTAAAGACTACAGCCTGGCTGAGCTGATGATCGTTGCCGGTGCCGAGGCCTTCCGCAACGACGGCGAAGTACTGGCCACCGGTATCGGCCTGATTCCGCGCCTGGCCGCCAGCCTGGCGATGAAAACCTTCAACACCGATCTGATGATGACCGACTCTGAGGCCTGGCTGCTGAGCGAGCCCAACCCGGTCAGCGGCCGCGGTGCCGACTACCAACAGAAGAACGAGACCTGGATGGGCTTCTCGCGCATCTTCGACAACGTGTGGAGCCGCAAGCGCCACGCCATGGTCGGCCCCACCCAGATCGACCAATACGGCCAGGCCAACATCTCGGCACTGGGCGGTACCTACGACAAGCCCAAGGTGCAGATGCTGGGTGTGCGCGGCTTCCCCGGCAACTCCATCAGCCACGCCAACTCCTTCTTTGTGCCCAGCCACAACGCCAAGGTGTTTGTCGGCGGCGAGTGCGACATGGTTGCCTCCATCGGCTACAACCCCGAGCGCTTGCCCAAGGGCTACACCCTGGACGACATCGACATCCGCCTGGTGATCACCGACCTGTGCGTGATGGACTGGGGCGGCCCCAACCACCAGCTGCGTCTGGTCAGCCTGCACCCGGGCATCAGCGTGGAGCAGGTGGTGGAAAACACCGGTTTCGACATCTGCATTCCGGACAATGTGCCCACCACCCCGGCGCCCACCGAGGAGCAACTGGCCATCATCGCCGAGCTGGATCCGAAAAATTTCCGCAGCAAGCAGCTGAAGGATAACCCGCCGGGGGATCGGTCTTAAGGGCGGTCGGACGTCTGACGCCGGAAGTCGGACGCTGCTCACTGCGTTCGCAATTAGCGGCGCGTAGCGCCGCAAGCGTCAGACGTCAGACTTCCGACGTCCGACCACGTTAACGAGGCACCCATGTCAGAAGCACTCAACACTCGCATCACCGAGCTCCTCGGCTGCAAATACCCCATTATCCAGACCGCCATGGGCTGGGTAGCCGACCCCAATCTGGTGGCCGGCACCTGTAACGCCGGCGGCTTTGGCTTTCTCGCCGGCGCCACCATCCCGCCTGAGGAAATGGAGCGCGACATCCTGCGCGTGAAGGAGCTGACCGATGCTCCCTTCGGCGTCAACTTCCACATGTACCAGCCCAACGCTGCCGAGATTGTCGATCTGGTGATCAAGCACGGCGTGCGTGCGGTCAGCTACTCGCGCTCGCCGGGGCCGGAATTCATCAAGAAGCTCAAGGATGCCAACGTGGTGTGCATGCCCACCGTGGGCCTGCCCAAGCACGCCATCAAGGCGGTGGAGCTGGGCGCCGATGCGGTGACCGTGCAAGGCGGCGAGGGCGGTGGCCACACCGGCTCCGTGCCCACCACGCTGCTGTTGCCGCAGGTGGTCGATGCGGTGGGTGACAAGGTGCCGGTGCTGGGCGCCGGTGGCTTCAAGGACGGTCGCGGTCTGGTGGCGGCGCTGGCCTTCGGTGCCGACGGCATCGCCATGGGTACCCGCTTCCTGCTGACCAAGAACAGCCCGGTGCCCGAGGCCACCAAGCAGCGCTACCTGAACTGCAAGAATCCCGGTGAGATCATCGTGTCCACCGCGATGGACGGCCTGCCTCAGCGCATGATCATGAACAAGGTGCTGGCCGAGCTCGAGGCCGCCGGCACCCTGAAGAAGCTGCTGATTGCCCTGCGCAACGGCCTCGCCTTCCGCAAGTTCACCGGCGCCAGCCTGTTCGGCCTGCTGAAGTCGGCGCTGGCGATGACCAAGTCCGGCGATGTCACCGCTGCCCAGGCCATCATGTCGGCCAACGCACCGATGATCATTCAAAAGGCAATGGTGGAAGGCAAGCCGGAAGAGGGCGTGCTGCCCTCCGGCCAGGTGGCCGGCGTCATCGACGAGCTGCTTACCTGTGAAGAACTGATCAACCAGATTGTTGCAGAGGCCGAAGCGCAGCTGCAGAAACTCTGCGCCCGCTGAGAGGACAAAACCATGAGCCAACCCTTTACCACCACCCTCCCCGACAGCGGCGTTGCCGAGCTGATCTTTAACCGCCCGCCGGTCAACGCCTTCGACAGCGCCGGCTGGTTGGCCATTGCCGCCGAGATCGAGGCGCTGGGCCAGAACGACGCGGTGCGCGTCATCATCATCGCCGCCGAGGGCCGCGGTTTCTGCGCCGGTGTCGACATCAAGGAGCTGCAGTCTGACAGCTCGCTGATCACCAAGGTCAACAAGGGCAACTACGACACCTTCAAGGCCATCCACCGCAATCCCAAGCCGGTCATCGTCGCCGTACACGGCTTCGTGCTGGGCGGCGGCATCGGCATCAGCGGCGCCGCTGACATCATCGTCGCCTCCGAGTGCGCCACCTTCGCCGTGCCCGAAGTGGACCGCGGCGCCATGGGCGGCGGCGCCCACCTGCAGCGCATGTTCCCGGTGCAGAAGGTGCGCTACATGTACTTCACCGGCGAGGCCATCGACGCTGCCGAGGCCTACCGCCTGGGCGCGGTGGAAAAGGTCGTGCCGCGCGAGCAGTTGCTGGACACCGCCCGCGACATCGCCGCCAAGATTGCCGAGAAATCGCCGCGCATGATCCAGCTGGCCAAGGAAGCCCTGACTGGCATCGAGGACGGCAACCTGGAAGACAAATACCGCTGGGAGCAGGGCTTCACCCAGGAGGCCTATGCCTCCAAGGATTCCCAGGAGGCGCGCGACGCCTTTGTGGAAAAGCGGGATGCAAACTTCTAGTCGGAAGTCTGACGTCTGAAGACGGACGCTGCTCACTGCGTTCGCTTTTCGCGGCGCGAAGCGCCGCAAGCGTCAGGCGTCCGACTTCCGACGTCCGACCAGCTGTTAAGTACTGAAAAGCTTAGAGGCCACCCATGGACCTGACATTTACCGAAGAACACAACGCCTTCCGCCAGGAAGTGCGCAGCTGGCTGGCGGCTAACGTGCCCGCCGAGCCGCTGAAAACCTTTGACACCGAAGAGGGCTTCCAGCAGCACCGCGAGTGGGAAGCCAAGCTCTACGAGGGCCGCTGGGGCATGATCACCTGGCCCGAGGAAATGGGCGGCCGCGGCGCCGACCTGATCCAGTGGCTGATCTTCGAGGAAGAATACTACGCCGCGCGCGCGCCGCTGCGCGTTAACCAGAACGGCATCTTCCTGCTGGGCCCGACCCTGATGGAGTACGGCACCGAGGAGCAGAAGAAGAAATTCCTCAACGGCATGGCCACCGGCAAGGACATCTGGTGCCAGGGCTGGTCCGAGCCCAACGCCGGTTCCGATATGGCGGCCATCCGCTCCAAGGCCGAGCTCAGCGAAGACGGCAAGTACTACATCATCAACGGCCAGAAAACCTGGTCCACCCGCGCGGTGTGGGCAGACTGGTGTTTCGGCATGTTCCGCACCGACCCGGATTCCCAGCGCCACCACGGCCTCACCTTTATCCTGCTGCCGCTGGATCTGGAAGGCATCACCGTGCGCCCGATTCCGCAGCTGGACGGCCTGCCCGGCTTTGCCGAAATCTTCTTCGACAACGTCAAAGTGCCGGTGGAAAACCGCCTGGGCGGCGAGGGCGAGGGCTGGAAAGTGGCCATGGCCACCGCCGGTTTTGAGCGCGGCCTGATGCTGCGTTCGCCGGCCCGTTTCCAGGAAACCGCGCGCCGTCTGGTGGAGCTGTACCAGGCCAATCGCGACAGCGCCGACCGCGATCCCGCCATCCGCGACGCGGTATTGCGCGCGTATATGGACGCCGAGGCCTACACCCTGGCCACTTATCAGACTGCCTGTCGCCTGATCAAGGGCGGCAAGATCGGTGCCGAGTCCTCCACCAACAAGATCTTCTGGTCGGAGCTGGACCAGCAGATGCACGCTACCGCCATGAGCATTCTCGGCGCGCGCGCCGAGCTGCAGCCCCACGCGCCCGATGCCGCCGGTGTTGGCAGCTGGCTGGACGGCTGGCTGTTCGCCCAGTCCGGTCCCATCTATGCCGGCACCAACGAGATTCAACGCAACATCATCGCTGAGCGCATGCTCGGCATGCCGCGCAAATAAGGAGACTGATATGGACTTTACCTTTACCGAAGATCAGCTCCTGTTCCAGGAGTCCGTGCGTGACTTTCTGGTCAATGAAGTCACACCGGAAAAAATCCGCGAGCTTTGGGAAAGCGACAGCGGCCGCTCGCCCGAGCTGTGGGCGCAACTGGCCGAGCTGGGCCTGACCGGCATTACCGTGCCCGAGGAATTTGGTGGTCTGGGCATGAACGCGCTGGACTTCGTGCTGCTGGCCCAGGAGTGCGGCTACGTGGCGCTGCCGGAGCCGCTGGTGCACACCGCCCTGGTGGCGGTACCCACCCTGGCTAACTGTGGCGACGAGGCCCTCAAGAGCGAGTGGCTGCCCAAGATTGCTGCCGGCGAAGCCAAGGTCATGGTCGGCCTGGAGCAGAACCTGCTGGTGGAAGATGCCCACATCGCCGATCTGCTGATTCTGGAAAAGGCCGGCGCGCTGTACGCAGTTGCGCCCGAGCAGGCCAGCCTGCGTTACAACGAATCGGTAGACCCCAGCCGCAAGCTGTACGCGGTGGAGTTCGACAGCGCGGTAGCGACGTTGCTGGCCGAGGGCGATGCAGCCCAGACGCTGATTACCGTGGCGCTGAACGGTGGCGCCCTGGGCGCGGCCGCCCAGTGCCTGGGCCTGGCCCAGCGCATGGTCGACATTTCGGTGCAATACACCAGCGAGCGCAAACAGTTTGGTGTCGCCATTGGCACCTTCCAGGCGGTCAAGCACCACATGGCCAACATCGCCTACAAGCTGGAATACGCCAAGGCACCGCTGGCGCGCGCCGC
>JBFHRT010000094.1:0-7403 GCA_041591575.1 Spongiibacteraceae bacterium | reverse complement strand
GGCCGCAGACGCCAACACCTTCTTCCGCGACACTCCCCGCGCGCAGCTGGGCGAACTGGCCCAGCGGGTACTGAACGAACCGCTGCAGGCCGCCGGCCTGCCCGAGGGCAGGCTGCAGCAGGGCGCGTTCTGGACCAAGTCGGTCAAGCGCCGGATTCCGATCCAGCGCTCCTTTGCCAACCCCCGGGAGCTGGCGCGACTGCTGTTTCGCCTGGAGCAGGGACGCTTAGTCGATTCCTGGTCCAGCCTGGAGATGAAGCGCTACCTGTACCTGACCAAGCGCCGCTACCGCTACGCCTACCCGCCGGAACTGCATGGCGCCGCCATCTACTTCAAGAGCGGCTCGCTGTACAAATGCCAGGCCGAAGAAGGCCAGCAGTGCGGCAAGTACCAGGGCAATGTCTACAACCTGATGAGTTCCACCGCCATCATCGAATCCCCCGCCGGCGCCGCCGAGCAGCGGCGCTACCTGGTGGCGCTGATGTCCAATGTGCTGCGGGTGAACGCGGCCTGGGACCACGCGCGGCTGGCCGCCGCCATCCATGAAATCGTGCAGGGCCGCCAGCCGGTGCCGGTGCGCGATCAGGGCAACGAACAGGAAAAACGCGAGGCCGGCCGGGGCTGAGCGCGCCGGCATTCGGCGCTACAATAGCCGCCAACAGCAGCTCACAGCGGTGAAGGAAGGACGGAACTTGGCAAAAAGCAGTGACATCGGCGCCGCCCCGCCCCGGGTGCGGCTGGACAAGTGGCTGTGGGCGGCGCGCTTTTTCAAGACCCGCAGCCTCGCCAAGCAAGCCATCGAAGGTGGCAAGGTGCACTACCGCGGCGAGCGCAGCAAGGTCAGCAAGGAGGTTGAGATCGGCGCCCTGATCAGCATCCGCCACGGCTGGGACGAGCGCGAAGTGGAGGTACTGGCGCTGTCAGACCAGCGCCGCGGCGCCCCCGAGGCACAACTGCTGTACCGCGAGACCGCCGCCAGCATCGAGCAGCGCGAGCAGGCCGCCGCCCAGCGCAAGGCCATGGGCGCCGCCGCCATGATCAGCCGCGAGCGCCCCACCAAGAAACAGCGCCGCCAGATCCACCGCTTTAAGCAGGATGCTGGCGGGGACTGACACGGGGGGCTTGTAGGTGCGGCTTTAGCCGCACAAATGCCGGCCAAAACTCCGCGCGCGGGTCCTGCAGACAGGCACTGCGCACACCCTGTCCAGATAAATACCACGTCATCGCGAGGAGCCGAAGGCGACGCGGCGATCTCCTGCAAGCCACTGCCACACTGGGCTAGATCGCAGCGTTTCGCCCTTCCGGGCGAGTCACTTTTCTTTGCTTGCCCAAAGAAAAGTAACCAAAAGAAAGGGCACCCCCAATCCGGCGCCCGCCTACGGCGGGTTCCCTGCGATGCTCGCTCAGCGGTGGGCGCTGCGCAACTCGACCTCCGCCGCTACGCGGCTACGGGACTCGGACAGTGCTCGCGCTTTATCCACCGCTGACCTGCGCTTCTCGGCGCCTCCCAGGGGGCCCCGAAACGGTGCCACATTTAGGCTCTCGGGGACTTTGTCTTTTGCTAAATGGATTGAAAATCAGCGGACGCTACCGCGCCTGCAACAATTTCGACTCCTGCCGAGCTACGCTGTCACCCGGCGCGAAGCCATCGAGATACCCGCCCGCCCCACATTCACGTAAAATGGCGGCGTCTTCCGCCTACCTTCCAGCCTCTCGCCCAATATGACCGACCAGATCAGCCGTTTCCTGTTTGACGACGCCGCCATTCGCGGCGAGCACGTGCAGCTCGCCGACAGTTACCGCGAGGTACTGGCCGCGCACCACTATCCACCCACTGTGCGCACACTGCTGGGCGAGTTTCTGGCTGCGGCCAGTCTGCTGGCAGAAACCATCAAGTTTGACGGCACCCTCACCCTGCAGGCGCGCAGTGACGGCGAGGTGCCGCTGATCATGGCCGAGGCCAGTTCCGGCCACAAGCTGCGCGCCATCGCCCGCCTTGCCGGCGAGGCCATGAGCGAGGACTTCGGCCGCTTGCTGGCCGGCGGCCAGCTGTGCATCACCATCGACCCGGTGGGCGGGCGCCGCTATCAGGGCATTGTCGCGCTGGATGGCGCCAGCCTGGCCCACTGCCTGGAAAGCTACTTCCGCCAGAGCGAGCAGCTGGCCACCCGGGTGTGGCTGGCGGCCGACGGCGAGCGCGCCGGTGGCCTGCTACTGCAGCAGTTGCCCGATGTGGCCGGCGACAGCGATTACTGGCAGCACGTCACCGAACTGGCCAACACCGTGCGCGGCGAGGAATTGCTGACCCTGGACAGCGAGACCCTGCTGTACCGCCTTTACCACCAGGAAACGCTGCGCCTGTTTGAGCCCAGCGCGCTAGAATTCCACTGCAGCTGCTCGCGCGAGCGCCTCGCCGGGGCGCTGGCCACGCTGGACCGCAGCGAGCTGGATGCAGCCGTTGCCGAGCAGGGCGCGGTGGAGCTCACCTGCGAATTCTGTAACCGCCAATATCACTTCTCAGCGGCGGAAATCGAGGCCATTTTCACCCCCTCCAGCCCCGGAACCCGGCACTAACTCAATATGTGCATTTTTTAGTCAAACCGGGTTAGCACCGCCGGGGGTTTTTTGCCATAATGGCGCCCCCAAAAATTGGCAGCCGGCCCCGCTCAAGCGCGGGCCACAACAATTATTATTCGCCGGCAGCACAGATTTAACGTACAGGAAGAGAGAATGAGCGCTGAAACAACTGTATACACGGATTTGACGCCGGCCCAGCTGATTGAGCAGGCACTGGCCCGCGGCGAAGGCCGACTCGCCGACACCGGCGCCCTGGTGGTCACCACTGGCAAGCGCACCGGCCGCTCTCCCGGCGACCGCTTTATCGTCAAAGAGCCCTCCACCGCCGAGGCCATCGACTGGGGCAGCGTCAACCGCCCCTTCGACGCCGACAAGTTCGACGCCCTGTGGAACCGCGTTGAAGACTACCTGGCCGGCCACGACCGTTTTGTTTCTCACCTGCACGTCGGCGCTCACGAAGAGCACTACATCCCGGTGGTAGTTAACACCCAGACCGCCTGGCAGGGCCTGTTCGGCCGCAACATGTTTGTGCGCCCCAGCAAGTACAACCCCAAGAGCAAAGAGCAGTGGACCATCCTCAACGTCGCCGGTTTCGAGTGCGACCCCGAGCGCGATGGCACCACCTCTGACGGCTGCGTCATCATCAACTTCGCCCAGCGCAAGGTACTGCTGGCCGGCATGCGCTACGCCGGTGAGATGAAGAAAGCCATGTTCTCCGTGCAGAACTTCCTGCTGCCGGAGAAGGACGTGATGAGCATGCACTGCTCCGCCAACGTCAGCGAGACCGGCGAAACCACCCTGTTCTTCGGCCTGTCCGGCACCGGCAAGACCACCCTGTCTGCCGATCCCGCCTGCTTCCTGATCGGCGACGACGAGCACGGCTGGGCCAAAGGCTCGGTGTTCAACATCGAGGGCGGCTGCTACGCCAAGACCATCAACCTCAGCCAGGAAAACGAACCCATCATCTGGGACGCGATTCGCTTTGGCGCCATCGTGGAAAACGTGGTAATCGGCGAGCAGGACCGTCACGCCGACTACGACGACACCAGCCTCACCGAGAACGGCCGCTGCTGCTACCCGCTGGAGCACGTCGAAAAGCGCGTACCGCAGAACGCCGCCGGCGAGCCCAAGACCGTCATTTTCCTCACCTGTGACGTCTCCGGTGTACTGCCGCCGGTCGCCGTACTGTCCAAAGAAGCGGCCGCGTTCCACTTCCTCAGCGGCTACACCGCGCGCGTGGGCTCTACCGAGCTGGGCGCAGAGGCCGGCATCCACCCGACCTTCTCCACCTGCTTCGGCGCACCGTTCATGCCGCGCCCGGCCGGTGAATACGCCGAGCTGCTGATGAAGCGCATCGCCGACTTCGGCTCGCGTGTGTACCTGATCAACACCGGCTGGACCGGTGGCTCCGGTGCCCCCGGCGGCGCCGGCTCGCGCTTCCCCATCCCGGTCACCCGCGCCGTGGTCGCCGCCGCTCAAAGCGGTGCCCTCGACAACATCGAGACCGAGCACCTGGACGCGCTCAACCTGGATATTCCCACTTCCATCCCGGGCGTCGACCAGAAGTACGTCAACCCGCGCGAGTCCTGGGCCGACAAGGACGCCTATGACGCCGCGGCGCGCAAGCTGGCGGCCCTGTTCCAGGACAACATCAAGAAGTTCGACGTCAGCGACGCCATCGTCGCCGCCGGCCCCAAGGCCTGATCAACGCGGCAGACAGAAAAAGGGCGGCCTAGGCCGCCCTTTTTTAATTCTCTTTCTATCTATTCTGTGATGGTCTTCACCCTCGAGCGTGGGCCACGACTTTGCCAATCTGTGACAGTCCGCACATTCGCGGCATGGCTCGCACAACGACAGGCAAAAAAAGAGCGGCTCAAGCCGCTCTTTTTACTTTCACTTTCTGTTTATTTGTGAGGCCGTGCACACTCAGGCGCAGGCCTCGGCCAGCGGCGCGGCGCCGTAGAAGCGTCGGCGCAGCCAGTTGAGGTTGAAGGGCTGCCAGCTTTCCTCGGTGTGGGCGAGGCGATCGGCCACCGCATACAGCACCGCGGCGTTGTGGGTCAGGCCCAGGTGGCTGCCGGGCACGCGCAGATTTTCGGTGCGATCGCCGGGCTGGTCGACACAGTATTTCCACGAGGCAATACCATCACCCTCACTGAAGATGGCGGTGGAGGGCACCGGCGGTGGCTGTCGCCAGCTCTCGATATCATCCAGCATCGGGTCTTCAAAGCCGCCGGGATTGAGCATTTCATACAGCTTGAGCACCGCACCGGACACCTTCTCGTCGCTCATATCCGGCACATTGAAGGGCGAACCCAGGGTGATCACCTGACGCACCATATCCGGCTGCTGACTGCCCAGGGCGCGGGCATAGACACCGCCCAGGCTCCAGCCGATCACGCTGACTTTGCGGCCGCCGTGGGCCTCGCTGAGGCTCTGTACCCGCTCGATCAGGCCGTCCATGTTCTCCTGGCGGATGCCGGTGTTGCGCCCCAGCTTCCAGCCGTAGGCACGAAACCCGAGGCCATTGAGGTAGCGGCGCAACATGGCGGTGCTGCGATCCGAGGTCATAAACGCCGGCACCACTACCACCGGATGGCCGTCGCCGCGGGCGGCGCGACGCAACAGGGGTGCCCAGGCGGCGGCGGTGGCCATTTCGAACAGCGCGCGAACCTCCAGCAGCGCGCTCACCACGTTAGGACCTGAATGCTGACTGTCCTTTTTGTTCATACCGATCTCCCCAGAGAATTCTGTGCGGCGCGTTTTGACTGCGCCAGCCTTACCCTAACTATAACCGTAGTATTTAAAAGATTACAAAGCATTAGTTTTGATCAAAATTCAACCAGCCAAGAGGCTCCCGCGCCAATTTATGGGTTTTAGTATGTTTATTCTAATTTTTCACCGTATCGTTGCTCACAGATTTGAAATAGCGGCCGCCGTGGCCGCTGCAAAAGCACAACCATTCAAAAACTGAAGAGGGCATTACGATGAGCAAGACTGAAGAGAAAGCAAGCGTTCTGGAGCAGGCCAAGAGCACCGCTCGCAACGTATTCCTGGCCAACCTGGGCTTCTACGGCAAGGTTTACGAGCAGGGCCAGGAGCTGGTCAAGCAGACCGAAGAGAAGTACAAGGAAACTGAAGAGAAGGCCAAGGGCCTGATCGAGAAGCGCGAAGAGATCTTTGAAGGTCTGGTCAAGCGCGGCGAAGAAGTACAGAGCCAGGCTCTGGAAACTCTGGAAAAAGTAAAGTCTGAGCAGAAGTCTGCTCTGGACGAGCGTCTGCAAACCATGCGCGGCAGCTTCGAGAAGCTGAAAGGCGTGGTTCTGGCGCGCAAAGAAGAGGCGCAAGCCGAGGCCTAATTCAGGTCTTAGGCCCGTCCCTTCCAGGTCTTCAAATACCCATGCTTTGCACGATGCACCTTTCGGTCATCGTGCTTTTTTATGCCTGCGTAGCTTTACACCTGCGTAGCGACCTGGCCAGGGGCGTAGCCAAGGGGCATTTGGCCACCCATTGCCCCTAGTATGTTTATTCTAATTTTTGCCGATAGACTCGGTAGCAACCACATCGAACGTGCGTCACGGAGTGAAATAACATGAGCAAAGAAGGCAAGAAAAACCTGAAAGACGTCACAACTCAGGCCAGCGAAATGGCCAAGAACATTTGGCTGGCTGGCCTCGGCGCCTACGGCCGCGCCTTTGACGAAGCGCAGGAGCGCTACGAGCAGGCCAGCAAAGAAACCCCCCGCCTGTTCACCGACCTGGTAGAAAAGGGCAGCAAGCTGGAAAGCCAGGCGCGTGAAAAACTGGGCGAGGCCTCTGCCATCGGCAAGTCTATCTCCATCGAAGAGCGCATCAGCAAAATGCGCGCTAGCCTGGGCTTCGGCCACGCCGCCAGCGCCGAGGACCTGGAGCGCCTGGAGAAGAAAGTCGATTCGCTGGCCAAGAAACTGGACGCCCTGGCCAAGGCTGAAAAGCCCGCCGCCAAAAAGGCTCCGGCCAAGCGCGCCGCTAAAAGCGCTGCCAAGCCCGCAGCTACCAAGCCTGCTGCAACTGCCGAGTAAGACCGGCAGTACCCGGTAGCTGGCAAGCCTCCAGCTACAACAAAAGGCGGCCCGCGGGCCGCCTTTTTTGTGGGCGCTTGCCCGCGCAAACCGCTGCCGCTGTGAACCATTGCCATTGCGAGCCCGGCCTTTGTGAACCACAGCCTTTTGCACCACAGCTTTTGTAAAACATTGCCATGGCCAGTGGTCGGCGCCGCCTTTACAATGCGCAATAAACAGGTGCTGTGCGACAATAATGAAAACCCGCGACCGGATTCTGCACGCCAGCCTGGAGCTGTTTAACAGCGAGGGCGAGCCCAATGTCACCACCGTGGACATTGCCAATGAGCTGGATATCAGCCCCGGCAATCTGTACTACCACTTCAAGGGCAAAGAAGACATCATCGCCGAGCTCTACTGTCACCACGACACCGAGCTAACCGCCATTCTCAACGCCCCCATCGAGCAGGCGCTCAATACCCAAGACGCCTGGTTCTATCTCTACGTAGTGTTCGAGCAGGTCTACAATCACCGCTATTTCTACCGCAACCTCAACGACATTCTGCAGCGCTACCCGGCCATCGATCGCCAATTCCGCCGGCTGCTGCAACTCAAGGTGGCCGCGGCACACGCGGTGGCCACCGAGCTGGTCGCCAACGAGGTGCTGGTGATCGCCCGCGACCAGCTCGACAGCCTGTGCGAAAACGTGGCAATGAACCTCACCTTCTGGCTCAACTATGAAATGCTGCGCACCAAGGACACCCCCGAGCAGCTGCTGATCCACCAG
>JBFHRT010000093.1:0-7419 GCA_041591575.1 Spongiibacteraceae bacterium | reverse complement strand
GCCGGCGCGGGTAGTAATGGGCTACCAGGGCGGCGAGCGCAGCGGCGATGGCAGCTACCTGCTGGTACACCAGTCAGACGCCCACGCCTGGGCCGAGGTGTGGCTGGACGGCGAGGGCTGGCGGCGGGTAGACCCCACCGCGCTGGTGGCGCCCGATCGCATTGAGCTGGGGGCCGCCGAGGCGCTGGCGGGGGAGAGCGGCTTCCTGGCAGACGCGCCGCTGTCGCTGCGTCGCTTCAAAGGTTTTGTTGTTCTTGCCCGGTTGCGCTTGTGGATGGACAAGATGGAGTACGCCTGGGCCAAGTGGGTACTTAACTATGATACCGAGCGCCAGTGGTTACTGCTCAGTGACTGGTTCGGTGAACTCACCGGCAGAGGGTTTGTTATTGCGGTGTCGATCGCCTTCGCGGTGCCGCTAGCCATTGCCGCGCTGCTTACCCTGCGGTTGCCGCCGCAGCAGCGGCGCTCGCCGGCGGTGGCGCAGTACCTGCGCTGCTGCGAGTGGCTGGCGCGCAAGGGGGTGGCGCGCGCCAAAGGCGAGGCGCCGAAAGATTACGCGGCGCGGGTGGCGCGGGAGCGCCCGGAGTGGGGCGAGTGGATCAATGATGTCACCCGGGTGTTCTACCACAGTCAGTACCAGCCGGCGCGCAGCGCCGCCGCGCGGCAGGCGCTAACCGAGCTGCGGCGGCGGCGCCGCCGGCCCTATCGTAGCCGTAAGGTGGTGAAGACGGACGGCGCTGGCGTCAGCCGTAGGCCCGCATAAACACCTCAACGCAGCTGTCGAGATAGGCGGGCAGCTCCGCCAGCTCCTCTTCGTTGGGTAGCCCCAGCACACCGCGCATATGGGCATCGGCCTTGATCATATGCAAAAACTGGGAGGCGGCGAAGTCGATGTTGTCGATGCGTAGTCGCCCGGCGGCGACTTGTCGGCGCAGATAGTCACTAAGCACCGCGAACAGACGTTCGGGCCCTGCTTCCCAGAACAGCTCACTGACTCTCGAGCGGTCTTTGGCCGCTTCGCTGATGCACACCCGGTTGATAGCGATGCCGGCATCACTGGTGATCAGGTCGCTGAAACGCTGGGCCAGCTCGCGCAGGAACTCGGCCACCGGGCGGTCGCTATCGAGATCCTCGTCGCTGAGCTGGTGGGCAATGCAGCGTGAGGCAATGGCGGCACTGAACAGAGCCTCCTTGTTGCCGAAATGACTGTAAACGGTCTGTTTGGAAACACCGGCTTCCTTGGCCACCTGCTCCATGCTGACCACCTCGAAACCCTCACGCATAAACAGGCAGCCGGCCGCTTCCAGGATCTGCCGGCCTTTCTCTTCGCTCTTGCTGCGCCCGGCGCTTTTGCCCGCTGCTTCGTCCATCCGAATACCGCCTTATTACCTGTCAAGTCATTGCCTTTGTGCGTAAATGTAATAAAACTAGACTGGACTGTCCAGTTTGGCTTGGCTATATTGGACCAGTCAGTCCAGTATTGTCCTGGAGTGACAGTAATTGACGCGGGCGCCTGTCCGCACGGTGAATGCAAGTGGTGAGAGCAGTGATGGGAATCAGCAGTCTGGTGATGGCGCTCAGTCTGATCGGGGCCCCCGAGGCAGCGGCCGAAGAGCCGGTATATCGGCACCGGGTGGCGGTGATCGAGGCCCGTGAACAGGACAGCTACGCCGCCGCGCGGCGTTTTTCCGGCCGGGCGCTGGCGCGCCAGCGGGCTGAGCTTGCTTTTGAGCTCGACGGGCGGGTAGAGCAGCTGGCGGTGGACGAGGGCGACCAGGTGGTCGCGGGCGAGGTACTGGTGTCGCTGGATACCCGGCTGTTGGATGTGGAGCGCGACGAGCTTCGCGCCCGGCTGGATGAGCTGCGCGCCCAGCGAGTTCGCGTGGAGCGCGAGCTGGAACGCCATCGCAGTTTGCAGCGCAAGGGCTACTCCGCCCAGAAACAGATCGACGACCTGGTGGCCGAGTGGCAGGTTTTGCGCGCCCAGCAGGAGCGCACTGACGCGGCGCTGGCCGGGGTGGAGCTGCGCCGGGAAAAATCGGTGCTGAAGGCGCCTTTCGCCGGTGAAGTGGTGTGGATTGATGCTGAAGTCGGTGTGATTGCCGGGGCGGGGCGGCCGCTGTTGCGCCTGGTGGAGAGCGGCCACAGCGAGGCGCTGATCGGCATTCCCGCCACGCTGCGCAACAGTGTGACCGCCGACCAGACGGTCACAGTGTTGGGCGAGTTCGGCCAGAGCGATGCCCGCGTGCTGTCCGTATCCGAAACGCTGGACCCCACCACCCTGACTCATATGCTCAAGTTGCGCCTTCCCGACGACTTGAGCGTCGCTGACAGCAGTATCGTCTACCTGCAGCTGGATGAGCATCGTCAGCAGCGTGGTTTCTGGCTGCCGTTGGAAGCCCTGGTGGAGGGCGTGCGTGGCACCTGGGCGGTGTATGTTGTCGGCCAAAACAGCAGTGGCCAGTCCGTGCTGGAAAAACACGGCGTAGAACCCATTCACCAGCAAGGCGCGCGGGTGTTTGTGCGTGCGGCCTTCGGTGATGGTACGCCAGTGGTCAGCGCGGGTGTGCATCGCCTGGCTCCGGGCCAGCTTGTGGCTGTGCAATAGGAGGGCGCTGTGGAACGATTTCTGACCAATCCCCGCGTGGTGGTGCTTGCCATCGCGCTGATCGTTGTGGCGGGACTGGGGGCGATCAAGACCCTACCGCGCATTGAAGACCCGCGCATCACCAACCGCCACGCCATTGTTATCGCTCATTTTCCGGGCGCCAGTGCCGAGCGCGTTGAGGCGCTGGTGGCCGAGCCGCTGGAGCAGGCGCTGCGCGAAATTCCTGAAATTGAGCACATCAGTTCCAGTGCCCGCGCCGGCCTGGCCGCGCTCACGGTGCAGCTGCAGGATGACGTGTACGGCGGCGCCGCCGACGAGCTGTGGATCGAGGTTCGCGACAAACTCAAGGAGGCGCAGGCGCAGTTGCCGCCCGAAGTGCCGCCGCCGACGGTGGACAGCGAACGTGGTCACGCCTTTACCTGGATCGGCGCCATCACCTGGAAGGGAGAGGCTGCGCGCGCCGACATATTACGTATGGGCCGATTTGCCGACGAATTGGCATCGCGTCTGAACAATCTGGCCGGTACCGATATCGTGCGCAACGCCGGCGCGCCCCAGGAAGAAATTCGGGTCGATATCGATCCCGTACAGGTGGCGTCGGTGGGGCTGGATGCGCGCGCTGTCAGTCAGCGCATCCGCGAACACGACGCCAAGGTCTCCGCCGGTGAGTTGTACACAGACCAGCACCGCATGTCGCTGGAGGTGAGCGGCGCCTATGAGCGCATTGAACGCATCCGCCAGCTTCCGTTGTTGACGTCGGAAAATGGCATTGCGCTGCAGCTGGGTGACGTGGCAAAGGTTTACCGCGGCGAAAAACAGCCGGTGGGCGAGTACGCCGTTGTTGACGGGCAGCGGGCGGTAGTGGTGGCAGCACGGATGTTGCCGGATTTTCGCGGTGACCACTGGACGGCGGCGCTGCAGGCTGAGTTGCGGCGCTTCGAGCAGGATCTGCCGGTGGAGCTGCAGCTGCAGGAGCTGTTTGTGCAGGAACGCTACAACGCCGTTCGCCTCAGCGACCTGATCGACAATATTGCACTGGGCTTTGCCCTGATCGTGGTGGTGTTGCTGTTTACCCTGGGCTGGCGCTCCGCCGTGATTGTTGCCGCGGCATTGCCACTGACCATCCTGTTTGCGCTGGCCTGCATGCGCTTTGCCGATTTGCCCATTCACCAGATGTCGGTGACGGGCCTGATTGTGGCACTGGGTATCATGGTCGACAACGCCATCGTCGCCGCCGATACGGTCATGCGCTACCGCCGCGAGGGCTATTCGGCGGTTGCCGCAGTGGTGCAGACGGTGCGCCATCTGTGGCTGCCGCTGCTGGGTTCGACATTGACGACCGTGTTGACCTTTATGCCCATCGTATTGATGCCGGGCCCCGCGGGTGAATTTATCGGTGGCATTTCGCTGACGGTCATTTTCTCGCTGGTTGGCTCCTGGCTGATTTCGCTGCTGATCATCGCGCCTGTCGCTGGCAAGTGGCTGTCGGGGCAGCAGGGTAACGGCCTGCGTATTCCCCTGCTGCATGCGCTGTTTCGCGGTTCGCTGTCGCTGGCCATGCGCGCGCCGCGGCTGGTGGTGCTGATGGTGATGGTGTTGCCGATACTGGGTTTTATGCTCGGTGCCAAACTGCCAGAACAGTTTTTTCCGGCCTCCGATCGCGACATGATCAACCTGGAGCTTTACCTGCCGGCCTTTGCCGGTATCGAGGCGACCCGCGAGGCCACCGAGAGCATCAGCGCCCTGCTGGAGGAGCGCGAGGAGATCGAGTCGCTGCACTGGTTTATTGGGCGCAGCGCGCCGTCGTTCTACTACAACCTCAAGCAGGGCAATGACGGTCGCCAGAACTATGCCCAGGCTATGCTCACCGCCCGCGATTTCAACGCCGCCAACCGCCTGGTAGCCGAGCTGCAAGCCCAGCTGGATGACGCCTTTCCCCAGTGGCAGGTCATTGTGCGCCGGCTGGAGCAGGGGCCGCCCTCTGACGCACCGGTGGAGCTGCGACTCTACGGCACCGAGCTGGGGCAGCTGCGAGCATTGGGGGATGATATTCGCCGCATCGCGCTGGAAACCCGCGGCGTGGTACAGGTGCGCAGTTCGATCGGCGAGGTGGTGCCCAAACTGTGGGTAGACATGTCCAGCATTGATGCCCTGGTAAGCGGTGCTGCGCAGACCGCTCTGTCGGCCAAACTGCAGGCGGATCTGGACGGCGTGGTGCAGGGCTCGCTGATCGAGGCCACTGAACAGTTGCCGGTTCGGGTGCGGGTGGCCGGCGCCGGTACGGTGACCATGAACGAGCTGCAGTTGCTGCCGGTGACCCTGCCCGGTGGTGGCCGGCCGCTGATGGCACTGGCAGACCTGCGCCTTGAGCCGGTGCCGGCAGTCATTTCCCGTCGCGACGGCGAGCGGGTCAATACCGTCCAGATCTTTATCCGCGACGGTGTGTTGCCTGCGGTGGTGCTCAGTCGTCTGGAGCAGAACCTGGCCGCCGAGGGGCTGGCGCTGCCCCAGGGTTATCGGCTGGAAGTCGGCGGCGAAGATGAAAACCGCGATCGCGCGGTCGGTGAGCTGATGGGCAGTGTCGGCATCATTCTCGTGCTGCTGATCGTGACAGTGATGATGGCGTTCAACTCCTTCCGCTTTGCGCTGGTGATCTTCGCCGTGGCGGGGCAAGCCGCAGGCTTGGGCATGCTCAGCCTGGGCTTCAGCGGATACCCCTTTGGCTTCGTCTGTATCGTTGGCCTGATGGGGCTGATCGGCCTGGCGGTGAATGCGGCTATTGTCATTCTGGCGGAGCTCAAGGACAGCCCGGCGGCAATGGCCGGCGAGCGCCAGGCCATCGTGGCGGTGGTGGTTGAGTGCACCCGGCATATTGTCTCCACTACCATCACCACCGTGGTGGGCCTGCTGCCGCTGATCATGGCCGGTGGCGGTTTCTGGCCGCCGTTTGCGGTGGTGCTGGCGGGGGGCACGGTATTGACCACTCTCCTGTCACTGTACTTCGTGCCGGCGGCTTTCCTGGTGTTGCGCAAGCCTTATGTGAAGACCCTATGGCAGCGCCGCCGCGGGGCGCAGCCGGCCAATGATGAAGCACCGGCGATCGTGCAGGAAGAGGCGCCGGCAGCGGTGGCTTCGGTTGCCGAGCACTGGCAGCCCAGTGGGGCATAAAACGCGAGACGCCAGGACGAGCGCGGTGCTTCGTAGGGTGCGCCGCGCGCACCATATACGGTGTTGCGATCGGTGCGCACGGCGCACCCTACGTTGCCGGTAAACCCAGTCATTGCGAGGAGCCGAATCACACGCTGCTCAGTGATTCGGTGGCACGGCAATCTCGGTCAGTGTGGCAGCGCGGCGGTGTGGCCGGGAGATTGCCGCGTCGCCTGCGGCTCCTCGCAATGACTGAACCTGATAATCGGACTTGCGAATAGCAGGCATAAAAAAACCGCCCCGAGAGGCGGTTTTTTTATGCCATGCCCCCGGCGAGCCGGGGGCGGCGGGCATTATGCAACGCTCTGGATTTCCACCGCGGCGATGCGGGCACCTTCCTCGGCGCTCTTCTGGAACTCCGCAATCTGATCAAAGTTGAGGTAGCGATAGATTTCGCTGCTCATGGAATCGATCTTGCTCGCGTATTCCTGGTACTCGGCGGGGGTGGGCAGCTTGCCCAGAATGGCACCCACTGCGGCCAGTTCGGCCGAGGTCAGGTAGACATTGGCACCGTCGCCGAGACGGTTCGGGAAGTTACGGGTGGAGGTGGACAGCACCGTGGAGTTGGGAGCCACGCGCGCCTGGTTACCCATGCACAGCGAGCAGCCCGGCATCTCGGTGCGCGCACCGGCTTTGCCGAAGGTGTTGTAGTAGCCTTCCTCCATCAGCTGGTGCTCGTCCATCTTGGTGGGCGGAGCCAGCCACATGCGGGTCGAGATGCTGCCGTTGTGCTGCTCCAGCAGCTTGCCCGCGGCGCGGAAGTGACCGATGTTGGTCATGCAGGAGCCGATGAACACTTCGTCGACCTTGTCGCCAGCAACGTCGGACAGCTTCTTGGCGTCGTCCGGGTCGTTGGGGCAGCAGACGATGGGCTCTTGGATGTCGGCCAGGTCGATTTCGATGACCGCGGCGTACTCGGCGTCGGCGTCGCCCTTCATTAGCTCGGGCTTGGCCAGCCACTCTTCCATCTTCTGGGCGCGGCGCTCCAGGGTGCGCTTGTCTCCGTAACCCTCGGCGATCATGGAGCGCAGCAGGGTGATGTTAGAGCGCAGGTACTCGGCGATGGAGTCCTCTTCCAGCTCGATGGTGCAGCCGGCAGCGGAACGCTCGGCAGAGGCGTCAGACAGCTCGAAAGCCTGCTCTACGGTCAGGCCTTTGAGGCCTTCGATTTCCAGGATGCGGCCGGAGAAGATGTTCTTCTTGCCCTTCTTCTCTACGGTCAGCAGGCCCTGCTGGATGGCGGAGTAGGGGCTGGCGTGTACCAGATCGCGCAGGGTGATGCCAGGTTGCATCTTGCCTTTAAAGCGCACCAGAACGGATTCCGGCATATCCAGGGGCATTACGCCGGTTGCCGCCGCGAAGGCCACCAGGCCGGAACCGGCCGGGAAGGAAATGCCGATCGGAAAGCGGGTGTGGGAATCGCCGCCGGTGCCGACGGTGTCGGGCAGCAGCATGCGGTTCAGCCAGGAGTGAATGATTCCGTCGCCGGGACGCAGCGATACACCGCCGCGGTTAATGATGAAGTCGGGCAGGGTGTGCTGGGTTTCAATATCGACTGGCTTCGGGTAGGCCGCAGTGTGGCAGAAGGACTGCATGACCAGGTC